>JBEKYV010000451.1:0-3311 GCA_049510515.1 Solirubrobacteraceae bacterium
AGCCGGCCGAGCAGTGGGTTGCCGACCGCCTTTCGTTCATCCCCTTCATCGGTGGCGGCATCGTCACGATCCCCAACTGCTTCATCGCCGGGCTGATTCTCGCGATCATGATCCTCCCGATCGTCTCCGCGATCGCCCGCGAGGTGATGAGCACCGTGCCCTCCGATCACAAGGAGGCCGCGCTCGGGCTGGGGGCCAGCCGCTGGGAGATGATCCGCATCGCGATCATCCCTTACTGCCGCCCCGGGATCGTGGGGGGCGCGATGCTCGGGCTGGGGCGTGCGATCGGCGAGACGATCGCCGTAACGATCGTGATCGGCGACTCCCCCACGCTCGCCCACCACCTGTTCGGGCAGGGCTACACCCTGGCGGCGGTGCTCGCCAACGAATTCGGCGAGGCCACCGGGCTGCACCGCTCCGCGCTGTTTGCTTGCGCCCTCGTGTTGTTTGTGCTCACGCTGCTCGTCAACGCGATCGCGCGTCTGTTCGTGCTGCGCGCCGCGCGCGGGCGCTCCCGCGGAGGAGCGAGCGAGGGGCCGGCCGATCTTGGCATCGCCGCGGCGGTGGGGGCATGAGTGAGGATCGCCTCGCGCGCTTCGCGGTCAGCCCGCGGCGACGGCGCGCCGACCGGCTCGCGCGGGGGGTGCTGCTGGCCGCCACGCTGGTCGCCTTGGTGCCGCTCGTGCTGATCGTCTACTACCTGCTGGTAAAGGGGCTGGGGGCATGGAGCTGGAACTTCTTCACGACCGACCCAACCGGCAGCACGTTCTTCGGCGGCTCATCGATCGGTGGGATCAAGAGCGCGATCCTCGGCACGCTGGAGATGGTCGCGCTCGCCTCCGCGATCGCGATCCCGATCGGGGTGGGCGTGGCGCTGTGGCTGGTCGAGTACGGCCAGCCCGCCTGGTTTGCCAACACTGTGCGCTTCTTCGTCGACGTGCTCACCGGGGTCCCCTCGATCGTGTTTGGGCTGTTCATTTACATCGCGCTGATCATCGGCACCGGCTCCACCTACGCCGGCTACAAGGGCTCGCTGGCGCTCTCGTTGTTGATGCTCCCAGTCGTGATCCGCTCCGCCGAGGTGATCCTGCAGCTGGTGCCCGGCGCCCTGCGCGAGTCGGCGCTCGCGCTCGGCGCGCCGCGCTGGAAGGTGATCTTCCGGGTGGTGCTGCCGACCGCGCTCACCGGGATGCTCACCGGCATCCTGCTCGCCGTCGCCCGCGCCGCCGGCGAGACCGCGCCGCTGCTGTTCACCGCCGGGCACACCAACCAGACCTCGCTCAACCTCGGCTCGTTCATGAACTCGCTGCCCTACCAGATATACAACGACGTCACATCCCCGACCACCGAAGTGGTAAACCGTGCGTGGGGTGCCGCGTTGACGCTCGTCGCGATGATCCTCATACTCAACCTGATCGCCCGCTTGGTCGCCCGCAGGAGTCGCCTTGCATGAGCCCCGACGCACATCCCTCCCCGATCCAGCAGACTCCTGAGGACATGCTGCAGCCACACGAACGCCCCTCGCCTGCAAGCGGGCCCTCCACGCAGCCGGCCCCCCCGAAGGCCGGAGCCGCAGCGGGGGGCGCGCAATCCGTCGCCAAGGTCGCGCATGAGGTGCGCCTGGAGGGGTTGCGCGCCTTCTACGGCTCCTCCGAGCAGGTGAAGGGGATCGACCTGAGCTTCCCCGCCAACCAGGTCACCGCGATCATCGGCCCCTCCGGCTGCGGCAAGTCGACGATGGTGCGCTGCATCAACCGCATGCACGAGGAGATCCCCGGCGCCCGCGCCGAGGGCCGCGTGCTGCTGGACGAGCTCGACATCTACGACCCAGCGGTCGATGTGATCGCGGTGCGCCGCGCCGTTGGGATGGTGTTTCAGAAGCCCAACCCGTTCCCGACGATGTCGATTTTCGACAACGTCGCCGCCGGCCTGCGCCTCACAATCGGCCGCTCCCGGCGGGGCGAGCTGCAGCACCGCGTCGAGAGCGCGCTGCGCGGCGCCGGCCTGTGGGATGAGGTCTCCGGGCGCCTCTCCTCCCCCGGCGTGGGGCTCTCCGGCGGGCAGCAGCAGCGCCTCTGCATCGCTCGCTCGCTCGCCGTCGACCCAGAGGTGCTGCTGATGGACGAGCCCTGCTCGGCGCTGGACCCGATCGCCACGCTGAAGATCGAGGAGCTGATCGAGCAGCTAAAGCAGCGCATCACGATCGTGATCGTCACCCACAACATGCAGCAGGCCGCCCGCGTCGCCGACCGCACGGCGTTCATGCTCACCGGCGAGCTCGTCGAGGTGGGGCCGACCGATGAGATCTTCACCAAACCCTCCGACTCGCGCACCGAGGAATATGTCACCGGGAAGTTCGGCTGATTCCCCGGAGGGGCGGGCGCCTGTCCCACCCCGGGGAAGCGCAGGAGGCGCCGCGGGCTCGGCGCTCGCGGCGGGGATGGGCGGGGTTCCGGGCAGCGCGGGAGGTTTCGCAGGCGGCAAGGCCACGCCTCGCCAGCACTTCCAGGAGCAGTTGCGCGAGCTCGAGCGCCGCGCGCTCGGCGGCCTCGACATCATCGTCGAGCAGCTCGACCGCGTGCTCGAGGCGCTCGAGCATCAGGACGTGGAGCTGGCCCAGATGGTGATCGCCGACGACGACCGGGTCGACGGGCGCTACCTGGAGATCCACCAAGGGATCCTTTCGCTGCTCGCGCTCCAGGCCCCGGTCGCCGGCGACCTGCGGGTCGTCGCCGCGCTGCTGCACGTGATGAAGAACATCGAGCGGATGGGCGACCAGTGCGTCAACATCGCCAAGCTGATCCCGCTCTCCGGCTACGAGCCCCCGGTGCGCCGGCCCTTGCTGGAGGCGCTGTTGAAGATGGGCGGCCTCGCTCGCTCGGAGGTAACCCAGTCCAAGGCCGCCTTCGCCGGGCGCGACATCGCGCTGGCCGAAGACCTCGTGCGCCAGGACAGCGCGATCAACCGCCTCAACCGCGACATCTTCCGGATGGCGCTGGACATCGGCGACGACCCCGACACGCGCGAATGGGCGATGCACATGATTCTCGTCGCCAGAGCGTTGGAGCGCGTAGGCGACAACGCCGTGGACATCGGCGAGCAGGTCGCGTTCGTGGTCACCGGCCTGTTCCGCGAGTTCTCCGACTCCTCCCACCCATTCGGGCAAGATTGAGCGCGGCGGCGCTCTCGCGGGAGGCGGATCTTGCTGGTCGCGACACGGAGGCGGCCACGGCGCTCGCGAGGGGTGGGTCCGGAGGTGACCACGGCGCTCGTGGGGGGTGGGTCCGGAGGTGACCACGGCGCTCGCAGGG
>JBEKYV010000452.1:0-3304 GCA_049510515.1 Solirubrobacteraceae bacterium
CTCATACCCAGCCAGCACGTCGAGGGCCGCCGCGGTGTCGGCGACCGTGCGGGCCAGCATCCCGTCGATCCCCAGCAGCGAGTCGCCCAGCTCGGGCGCCGAGGAGATCCGCCCGCGCTGAGGCTTCAGCCCCACCAGGCCGCAGCAGGCCGCGGGAATGCGGATCGAGCCGCCGCCGTCGCTGCCGTGCGCGATCGGCACCATCCCCGCGGCGACCGCCGCCGCCGACCCGCCGGAGGACCCACCGGGAGTCCGCTCCAGGTCCCAGGGGTTGCGAGTGGGGCCAAACAGGCGCGCCTCGCTGGTTGGGAGGATGCCGTACTCGGGCAGCGTGGTGGTGCCAACCACGATGAAGCCGGCGTTCTTCATGCGACGGGTGACGTTGTGGTCGTAGCTGGCCACGAAGTCGCTCATCAACGAGCAGCCGTAGGTGAAGCGCAGGCCCTCGACCGCACGGAGGTTCTTGATCGCGATCGGCACTCCCGCGAACGGGCGTCTGTCGCCGGGCTTCACCTCATCGGCCGCCGCCAGCGCGCGCTCGCCGTCGACCTGCACGAACGCATTGATCTTCGGGTTGAGCTCCTCGATGCGATCGAGTGAGACCTGCACCAGCTCGCGTGCGGAGAGCTCCCCGGCACGCACCATGCCCGCCAACTCGATCGCGGAGCGCAACATCAGATCGCTGTCGGACACCTCTGCCTCCTCGCCTCGATGTGTCAGTCATCATATGGATCTGCCCACAAGGCAGCCACCCGTCAAGCAGCCAGCCCAGAAAGCGAGTGCCATGAGCGCGGTTCAGACAGCAGCACCGGAGGTCCAAGCGGGCCTTGAAGGCGTGGTCGCCTTCGCGACCGAGATCGCCGAGCCCGACAAAGCAGGAGGCGCGCTGCGCTACCGCGGCGTGGACATCGAGGATCTGGTGGGGGCCGTCCCCTACGAGCAGGTGTGGGGCCTACTGGTGGACGGTCATTTCAAACCAGGGCTGCCCCCCGCCGAACCGCACCCACTGACGGTGCGCTCGGGCGACCCTCGTGTCGACGTGCAGGCCGGGCTCGCGATGCTCGCGCCGGAGTGGGGCTTCGGCCAGCTGATCGACATCTCCGACGAGCAGGCCCGCGACAACCTCGCGCGCGCCTCGGTGATGGCGCTCTCGTTCGTCGCCCAGTCCGCGCGCGACGTCGGACAGCCGCCGGTACCCCAGGATGAGATCGACCGCGCCCGCTCAATCCCCGAGCGTTTCCTACTCCGCTGGCGCGGAGAGGCCAACCCCGACCACGTGAAGGCGATCGACGCCTACTGGGTCTCCGCCGCCGAGCACGGGGTCAACGCCTCCACCTTCGTTGCGCGCATCACCGCCTCCACCGGTGCCGATGTGGCGGCCGCGCTGTCGGCAGCGGTGGGAGCACTCTCCGGCCCGCTCCACGGTGGGGCACCATCGCGCGTGCTGAAGATGCTCGAGGAAGTCGAACGCATGGGCGACGCGGAGCGCTGGGTGAAGGACGCACTCGACCGCGGCGATCGGCTGATGGGCTTCGGACACCGCATCTACCGCGCCGAAGACCCTCGCGCGCGGGTCCTGCGCCGCACCGCCGCCGAATTGCGCTCGCCCCGCTTCGAGGTCGCCGAGGCACTCGAGCAGGCCGCCCTCGCGGAGCTGCACGCGCGCAAGCCCGACCGCGTCCTCGCCACCAATGTCGAGTTCTGGTCGGCCGTCGTGCTCGACCTCGCGGAAGTGCCCTCGGAGCTGTTCACGCCGATGTTCACCTGCGCGCGGGTGGCGGGATGGTCGGCGCACATTCTCGAGCAGAAGCGCGAAGGCAAGCTGATCAGGCCCACGGCAAAGTATGTGGGCGAGCCATCGCGGTCGATCGCGGCGGTCGAATAGCCAGGGGCCTAAAACGCGCCAGGGGCCCGGCATGACGCCGAGCCCCTGGCTTACATCCTGCTGCCGGTCCTCAGTTACATCATCCCGCTCATATCCGGCATGCCGCCGCCACCACCGCCGCCGCCGGATTCCTTCTCCGGCACCTCCGCCACGATCGCCTCCGTGGTGAGGATGTTCTTGGCGATCGACGCCGCGTTCTGCAGCGCCGAGCGGGTGACCATCGCCGGATCGATCACGCCAGCGGCCACGAGATCGACGATCTCGTTGGTGGCCGCGTTGAGGCCGTGGCCTTTCTTGGCCTTGCGCACGTCGTTGACGACCACGGAGCCCTCGAGGCCCGCGTTCTCGGCGAGCTGACGCAGCGGCTCCTCGAGCGCCCGCAGCACGATGCGCCCGCCGGTTTTTTCATCGTCGTCCTCAGCGCCGGCAGCGGCACCGTTGGAGCTGATCGAGGCCGATGCCTGTAGCAGCGCGACGCCGCCACCGGGCACGATGCCCTCCTCCAGCGCCGCCCGTGTGGCCTGCAGGGCATCCTCGACGCGGTGCTTCTTCTCCTTCATCTCCGTCTCCGTGGCCGCGCCCACCTTCACGACCGCCACGCCGCCGGACAGCTTCGCCAGGCGTTCCTGGAGCTTCTCCCGATCGAAGTCCGAGTCGGTGTTCTCGATCTCGTTTTTGATCTGGTTGATGCGCCCCTTGATCGCCGCGGCATCACCGGCGCCGTCGACGATCGTGGTGTTGTCCTTGGCCACGACCACACGACGAGCCCGCCCGAGCTGTGAGACCTGCGTGTTCTCGAGCTTCAGGCCCATCTCCTCGGTGATCACCTCGGCGTTCGTGAGGATCGCAATGTCCTCCAGCATCCGCTTACGGCGATCGCCGAAGCCCGGAGCCTTCACAGCCACACCAGTGAACGTCCCGCGCAGCTTGTTGACGACCAACGTCGCCAGCGACTCGCCCTCGACGTCCTCGGCGATGATCAGCAGCGGCTTGCCGCTCTGGATCACGGCCTCCAGCACCGGCAGCACGTCCCTGACCGAGCCGATCTTCTGGTTGGCGATCAGGATGTAGGGGTCCTCCAGCGTCGCCTCCATGCGATCCTGGTCGGTGACCATGTACGGGGAGATGTAGCCCTTGTCGAACTGCATCCCCTCGGTGAACTCGAGGTCCATACCGAACGTCTGGCCCTCCTCGACGTTCACCACGCCGTCCTTACCGACCTTCTCGATCGCATCGGCGATCACGTCGCCGATCTCTTCGTCGCCGGCCGAGATCGTCGCCACGCGGGCGATCTGCTCCTTGCCGGAGACCTCCTTGGCCTGCGATTTGATGCTGGCGACCACCTGGTCCACAGCCTTCTCGATGCCCCGCTTGAGCGCCAACGGGTTGGCGCCGGCCGCGACGTTCTTCAGCCCCTGG
>JBEKYV010000453.1:0-3303 GCA_049510515.1 Solirubrobacteraceae bacterium
TTACTTGAACTCTCAGAGCACCGAGGCGTACCTGCGCACCCGAGCCAGAGAGCTGGCCGGCTCACCCCAACTCGGGTGGCCACCGATGGCGGCCCTTCGAGAAACTCCATCAGCCGCGCAACACAGCCCACAGCCACATAGCCAAGCAAGCATCGAGCCGGTCACGATTTCGAATGGATCCGAGGCGCAGCGAGACATCTTCATCTCTCACGCCAGCGAGGACAAGGATGTCATCGCGCGCCCGATCACCGAGGAGCTGCTACGACGGGGACAAAGTGTCTGGTTCGACGAGTTTGAGCTGACGCTGGGAGACAGCCTGCGCCAGTCGATCGACCGCGGACTCGCTGAGTCCCGCTTCGGGCTGGTCATCTTGAGCCCCAGCTTCTTTGCAAAGAAATGGCCACAACGCGAGCTCGACGGACTCACCACGCGCGAGATCGAGGGGTCAACCAAGGTGATCCTGCCCGTATGGCACGAAGTCGATCACGCATACGTAGCCAAGTTCTCACCACCGCTTGCCGACAAGCTGGCGGTGGGGTCCATCGTGGGAATCCCGGCGATAGTCGACGAGATCGAGCGAGCCCTAGCGAAGGCCGACGCCATCAGCAACCCCGCCGAGGTTTCCGTATCGATCGCGGTACCGGTAAAGCCGAAGGACGGTCAGGCTGGGGCTTTCCGCCTGAAGATCCCCAGCACCCGCGAAGAGCAAGTCAGAGTGATCGCCGAGCGCCCGGAGTTTTGGGAGTACCTGCTCTTCGCTGGGGTTCTGGTGAAGGAGAAGCAAGGGCTTGAGACCAAGTGGGATGACCATGAGCTGCGACTGTCGCGCGGACCGCGCCGTGAATTCGATCTGGCATCCGCCAATGACTTCATTAGTCGAGAGATCGGGTGGATCCAGAAACGCATCGTCCTCGATCGTATCCTGTCCCCATCCATCTACATGCAGGCGTTCGGGGCTCCGGGCCAGTCGGGCGACCCGACTAAGATCGAAGGCATGGCTCGCCGGCTTCTCTCGGTGTACGAGTCCTGGCTGGACTGGGCTGCCGGACTGCGCAACACGAGCGTGCCGACCGTGTACGAGGAGGTCCTCGAGACCACGGCCTGTCTCATTGACGGGCCTATCTTGTCGGTCCGGGAGTTCATCGACCACGTGGCCCATCAGACCGCACGACTCCCCGAACTGGCGGCCGACGGAACGGAGGAGCATCCGATAACGCTCACGTTCGAACTCAACCTCGCCATCGAAGACGGGGTCATCGACCGCAACCGCCGCGCCTGGGAGAAGCTCCGGAGCGAGCTGGCCTAGCGGTGACATCTCCGTCACCCAGCCGCTCGACGCTGACGCAGACCACCCCGCCGCGTCGGTGCTCCAGCATGGGCCACCGCGCGCTACTGCTTTCCGGGCCAAGCGAGCGCCCGAGTGAAGGCCGTGTAGACGACCGCAAAGGACGAACTCGGAACGTATCTACCGAGGCTTGTAAGACGCCTGCTTTCGCATCGTGGAGCAGGAGTCGATCGCTGTCAAGGCGAGGGTGCGGTGAGCGTCGGTTTTAGCTCCCGGCGCTCGTGGACGCCGAGGTCTTTGAGCTCGAGTGGTTTGCCGAGGTCGTCGTTGATCAGGTGTCCGTAGGTTTCGAGGGTGTAGGCGGCGGCGTGGTGGCCCATCCAGCGTTGTAGGCGCAGTGAGCTGGTGCGTTCCTCGATCAGTAGCGAGGCGCATGTGTGGCGTAGTGCGTGCAGGCCGATTTCGGGCACGCGGGCGCGTTTGGCGGCGGGTTTGAGGACGCGGTTTCTGAGGTTGCTGGGGTTGTGCGGCCTGCCGCTCTGGTTGGGGAACGCGAGGTCTTCGTCGTCTGCCTCGGCGGGTCGCAGCGCCCGTATTTGGCCGGCGAGCTCCTCGGCGAGGGGGATCGCGCGGGCGCCATAGTAGGACTTGGGAGCGCCGACGACACCGCCGACGATCGCTCGTTGTACCTGCAGCCGCGGTGGGCTCGCGTCGAGGTCCAGGTCGCACCAGCGCAAGGCGATCGCCTCTGAGATGCGCAGTCCTGTGGAGGCGAGCAGTATGAGCAGCGGCTGGTGTTCGGGCGGGATCTCGCCGAGTAGCCGTCCGAGTTGTGTGCGGGTCAGGAAGCGTCGCTCGGTGACGGCCCAGCGGCGTCCGCCGCGACGTTTGGGCAGGATCAGGGAGCGTGCGAGATCGCTGTCGATGAGTCCCTCGTGGGCGGCCGCGTCGAGGCATCGGCGAAGAGGTGTCAGCGCGTTGCGGACCGAACGGTCCGAGAGTCGCCCGCGGCGCCCGGGGCGATCGGTGAGCCAGCCGATGAAGCCCTGTAGCGCTCGCCGGTTGAGGTCGGCGAGCCGGACATCCGCGGGGAAGTAGGAGAGGGCGAAGGTGGCGAGCAGCCGGCGGTATTCCTCGCGGGTCTGCTCGCGTACCGAGTCATGCCCGCTGCCGGCGTGGCCGGTGGCCCATCTCAGCGCGTAGTCGTGCAGGGTCGGCCCGCGCCGCTGCTCCCTGGCTTCGGCGTCGCGTGCGAGCTTGATCGCCCGTGCCTCGGCGAACGTGGCGGCGGACTCCTTGTGCTGGCGCCCGCCGTGTCGGTATACCGCGACATACTGCGCGCCGCGGCGATATACCCCGGGGTGTGTGGTGCGCTCGAGCAACACGCCGTGTGTTGCCTTGTTGCCCACGCTGTTGCCCATATGTCGTAGTTCGCCGCCTGCGGCGGAAGTCCTGCAAACCCGCATCAGCGCACACGATCCGCCCGGTTCAAAGGGGCTTTTTCTGACGCGCCAGGAGAGATTCGAACTCCCGACCTTCGGTTCCGTAGACGCCTCCAGGGCGCGCTACGGTGTCTCTGCGCAAGCGGCCAGATCGGCCGGAAACGCACCCCACAGGAGAAGCTACATGCCAGCTCAGACCCTCGATCCGGAAGCTCCCATCAACGGGCACGTCAAGCTCTACAAAGGCAAGCGTCGCACGATCTGGTATGCGAAGTGGCGCGACCAGAACGGGCAGCACCAAAAAGCGCTCGGCCCCGCCTGGTCCGGCAAGGGCAGCCCGCCCCCCGGCTTCCTACGCAAACGCGACGCCGAAGCAAAGCTCCATGAGATCCTCGTCGACGCGCGCCGCGGACAGCTTCGCCAGCAACGTACCGGCCTGCTCTTCGTCGAGGTAGCCGAGGCGTGGTATGAGTGGGGGTGCGCCGAGCGTGACTGGTCGGCCAGCACGCGCGTGGACTACCGCTCGATCCTCGACGCCCATCTCCTCCCCGAGTTCGGCCACGAGCGCCTCGAGAA
>JBEKYV010000454.1:0-3299 GCA_049510515.1 Solirubrobacteraceae bacterium
GCGTGCGCCGCGGGAGCTGGCGGTGCTGGCACAGATGCTGCGGACGGGACTGCGAGCGCCGCAAACCTCGAGCATCGGTCGCCTGTTCGACGGGGTGGCGGCGCTGCTCGGCGTGCGCGAGCGCTGCCGCTATGAAGCGCAGGCGGCGATCGAGCTCGAGCAACTGGTGGAGCCCGGCACGACGTATCGGCCGCTGCGCTGGGAGCTGTGCGGCCCCGAGCAGTGGCCATGGCGGATCGACGTACGGCCGCTGGTATGCGAGCTGGTGGGCGAGCTGGGCCGGCGAGACACCACCGCGACGCAGCTCAGCGGGCGCTTTCACCGCACCGTGGTCGACATCGTGCGTGGCACCTGCGAGGCGATTCGCTCCCGCACGGGCATCGAGCGGGTGGTGTTGAGCGGGGGCGTGTTCCAGAACGAGCTGTTGCTGCGCGGCTGCCACGACGCGCTGGGGGGGACGGGCTTCGAGGTGTATTCGCACAACCGCGTGCCCGCCAACGATGGCGGCGTGGCGCTCGGCCAGGCCCCCATCGCCGGTTGGGGGGCACGATGAGCGCCTTTGCGCCATCCGCCCCGGTGACCGATCCCTTCGAACAGTTGCACTTCGCGCCCGCGCCCGCGATCTCCGGGCCGGTGCCCGGTGCGCGCTCGCAGCGGATGCTCGCCGAACAGGCGGCGCTCGAGAGCCGCGCGCGCTCCTACCCCCGCGCCGTGCCGGTGGCCTTCGAGGAAGGACGGGGGGCGACGCTGCGCGACGTGGACGGCAACACCTACATCGACTTCTTTGCGGGTGCCGGTGCGCTCAACCTCGGCCACGGGCACCCCGCGGTCGCACACGCCGCGAGCGAGCAGCAGCAGCGGCTGGTGCATGCGCTTGACTTCCCGACGCCCGCGCGGCTGCGGTTGATGCGGCGCCTGAAGCAGATCCTGCCGGGGGCACTGCGGCGCACGGGCCGCTTTCACTTCGGCGGCCCCACTGGCTCGGACGCGATCGAGGCGTCGCTGAAGCTGGTGCGCGCCCACACCGGTCGCCGGCCGC
Source organism: Solirubrobacteraceae bacterium (assembly GCA_049510515.1). Taxonomy (GTDB): domain Bacteria; phylum Actinomycetota; class Thermoleophilia; order Solirubrobacterales; family Solirubrobacteraceae; genus Palsa-744. The sequence continues at coordinate 1,040 of JBEKYV010000454.1, forward strand.
TGGTCGCCTTCGAAGGCTCCTACCACGGGATGACCGCGGATGCGCTGTCGGTCACCAGTGACACCAGCTGCGGCGGGTCACTGGACACCGCGGTGCGCTTCATGCCATTTCCCTACTGCTACCGCTGCCCGCTGGGACTGCGCCCGCAGACGTGCGAGCTGGCGTGCGCAAAGCTGCTGGAGAGCGTGCTCAGCGATCCCTGCAGCGGCCTGTCGAAGCCCGCGGGGGTGATCGTGGAGCCGATCCAGGGGGAGGGTGGCACGGTGATCCCGCCGCGAGGGTGGCTGGCGCGCGTGCGCGCGATTACCCGCCGCCACGAGGTGCCGTTGATAGTCGACGAGATCCAGACGGGGTTCGGGCGGACGGGTGCGATGTTTGCCTGCGAGTACGACGAGGTCACCCCCGATGTGATCGTGCTCTCCAAGGCGATCGGCGGGATCGGCTATCCGTTGTCGGGGATCGCCTACGACGAGGCGCTCGACACGTGGGAGCCGGGCGCGCACATCGGCACCTTCCGCGGCCACCAGGTGGCGATGGCGGCGGGCGCGGCGGCGATCGAGCTGATCGGCGAGCTCGCGCTGCCCGACCGCGCACGCGAGCTGGGGGAGCTCGCGCTGGCGCTGCTCGCAGAGGCGAGCGCGGGCGAGGAGCTGCCGGCGATCGGCGAGGTGCGCGGGCGCGGGCTGATGATCGGCGTGGAGCTGGTGCGCGACCGCGAGAGCCGCCGGCCGTGGCCGGAGCTGGCGAGCGCGGTGCGCAGGGCGTGCTGCGAGAAGGGGCTGATCATCGAGGTCGGCGGCCGCTACGCCAACGTGGCTCGCTTCCTGCCACCGCTGGTGATCACCCGCGAGCTGCTGGTGAGGGGGATCGAGATCTTCACCGACGCGCTGCGCGAGAGCGAACGCGTTCAGCGAGCCCGCTCGGGTGCGAGCGCCAGCTGATCCCCGGCGAAGGTGACGCCGACGGGCTCGAGGATCACCTGGCGCGGGCCCTCCTCGACAGCGCCGGCCAGCAGCGCATCGAGGCCGAGCTTGCCGGCGACCTCCACCACGCGTGCCCCACCGCCCGGGCGGCAGTAGACGGCGAAGCCGGCGCCCATGTTGAGCGTGCTGTGTGCGGCGGCGGCGTCCAGCCCGGCCTGCGCGGCGAGGAATGCGAGCACGGGTGGCACCGGTGGGAGCGCGCGGATGCGGTAGGTGAGCTCGCGCTGGGGGCGCATCAGCTTCAGCAGGCCGTGGCCGGTGATATGGGAGAGGTACGTGAGTTGCACCAGCGGCTCTCCGATCAGTTGCCGCAGCAGCGCGACGTAGAGGAGGCTGGGGGCCAGCAGCGCCTCGCCGAACGTCGTGCCGTCAGGCAGCTCGGTCTCCAGGCCCCGCGGCAACTGTGCCGCGACCCGCCGCGCGAGCGAGGCGCCGTTGGCGTGCAGGCCGCTGGAGGCGAGCAGCACGATCTCATCGCTCGGGGCGAGCTGTTCGCCGAGCAGCGGCTCGCCGGGGGGCGGGACGAAGCCGAGCGCGCTGCCGGCGAGCTCGATCTCCTCGGGCGCCAGCAGGTCGACGAGCGAGGGCGACTCGCCCCCGCCCCACGCGCACTGCGCGTCCTCGCAACCGCGGCGCCACCCCGCCAGCAGTGCGTCGGCGCGCTCGGCGTGCTCATACCAGGCGCTGGAGCCGGTGGCGAAGTAGGCGTTCACGACCAGTGGTAGTGCGCCGACGCAGATCAGGTCGTTGAGCACGGCCGCGACGGTGTCGTAGGCGACGTGGTCGAAGCGGTTGACGCCGGCGAGCTCGTGGTATTCGCGGGCGACGATCGACTTGGTGCCGAGCGTCTCGAGCACGAACGCGAGCGTGCTGCCGGCGAAGCGCAGCACGAAGGCGGGCTCGCCGCGGGAGCCGTCCGCGGCGCGCGCCCCGGCTGCGGCCAGCCAGTGAGAGGTGGCGAGCGCCTCGCTGAGCGCGCTGCGCTTGGAGGCGTCGAGCACGGCGTAGTCCACGCCCGCCCGGCGGTAGGCGCTGTGGACGTCGGGGTCGGGGTCGGCCACTGCGTGCAGCCTATACGCGGCTGCGCACCAGGCAGGTGGTGGCCAGCCAACTGCCGGGCTGGTCGGCGGGCGTCAGCGGAAAGGCGAGGTCGTCCAGCAGCGCCCACATTTGCGTTTGTCTGTCGGTGTCCACCCAGGTGGGGGCCCAGCGCGTGATATCGGCCTCCTCGAAGGTGTGCCGCAGCGCCTCATCGACGGCGTCGAGGCCGGCTGTGC
>JBEKYV010000455.1:0-3290 GCA_049510515.1 Solirubrobacteraceae bacterium
GGGGGGCGGGGGGCAGCATCGACTTCTGCGCCAGCGGCATCAGCGCCCACAGCGACGGCGAGCAGCCGATCCTGGTGGCGGGCGAGCGCGCCGGTGCCACCCTGCTGCATGGCTGTCGTATGGGCATCTGCCACAGCTGTGTCGGGCGACTGCGCTGCGGCCAGGTGCGCGACCTGCGCACCGGACGCGTGCACGGTCAGCCCGGCGAACTGGTGCAGACCTGTGTCAACGCGCCCGAGGGCGCGGTCGAGATCGAGCTTTGAGAACCCACCAAACGCGACGGAGGTCCCATGTCCGCCACCATTGAGCGCCCGCCTGTGTCACCTCCCAAGGCCCCACCTTCCCCCAAGGCCCCCGCTTTCGAGGAGCCCGAGAACCCGCTGCACCGTCTCACCCCCGCGCAGCTCGAGCAGCTCGGCCGCGAGCTCGACGCGCTCCACGAGGAGGTGTACGGCGACCTGGGCGAGCGCGACGCGCGCTACATCCGCTCGACGATCCGCTTCCACCGTCAGCTCGTGATCGCCGCGCGGCTGTTGCTGTTGCGATCGGACAAGCGGCCGGCGTGGCTGGCGGGCACGACCGCGCTGTCGCTGGCGAAGATCCTCGAGAACATGGAGATCGGCCACAACGTGATGCACGGTCAGTGGGACTGGATGAACGACCCCGACATCAACTCGCAGAGCTGGGACTGGGACACCGCCTCGCCGGCCGACGCGTGGCGGCACTCACATAACTACGAGCACCACACGTTCACCAACATCCGCGGCAAAGACCGCGACCTGGGGTACGAGATCATGCGCATCGATCCCCACCAGCCCTGGCACCCGGTGTATCTGGCGCAGCCGCTGTACAACCTGCTGCTGATGGGCTTCTTCGAGTGGGGCGTCGCGCTGCACGACCTCAACTTCGAGGCGATCCGCAAGGGGGAGAAGCCCAAGGCGAAGGCGTTCGCCGAGCTGCGCGCGATCGGCTTGAAGGCACGGCGGCAGGCCGTCAAGGACTACATCGCCTTCCCGCTGCTGTCGGCAGCGGTGTCGGCCGGAGGTGCGGAGGTATCAGGCCGGCGCGCGGCGCAGGCAGAGGGTTCGGCCTCGGAGCCGCAAGGGCGGAGGGCGCGGTCGAGCCGGCGTGCGGCCGCGCGCACCTTCAAAGCCACGCTCACCGCCGACTTCACCTCGAACATCGTGCGCAACGTGTGGGCCCACTCGATCATCTTCTGTGGGCACTTCCCCGACCAGACCTACACCTTCAGCGAGCAGGAGGTCGCCGGGGAGAGTCGCGGCGCGTGGTATGTGCGCCAGCTGCTCGGCTCCGCCAACATCGAGGGCGGGCGGCTGTTTCACTTCGTCAGCGGCAACCTCGGCTTCCAGGTCGAGCACCACCTCTTCCCCGACCTGCCCTCCAGCCGCTACGCCGAGATCGCCCCGCGTGTGCGCGACATCTGCCGCCGCTACAACCTGCCTTACAACAGCGGCCCGTTCCACCGCCAGCTCGGCAATGTGCACCGCACGATCCTGCGCCTCGCGTTTCCCGGCGGGCGCCCGCGACCGAAAGGCGAGGGCTACGCAGCGGAGTAGCTGGCCAGCGCCCGGTGGTGGCAGAATGACCCGACTGCCACAGCCACAGGAGGACCGGCAGAATGTCCGAGTTGCGGGAGGGTCTTCGTCTCCCGGGAAACGAAAGCTCCCCCGATCGCATCCAGCGAATGCTCGTCGGCGGCCTGCTCGGGCTGGCCGCGGTCGCGTGGTGGGCGACGAGCAGGCTGATGGCTGGTATGGATGCTGGGCCGGGCACCGACCCCGGCTCGCTCGGCTTCTACAGCGGCAGCTGGGCGGTGATGATGGCGGCTATGATGCTGCCCTCGCTCGGCCCGGCGGTGATCGCGTACGGCGATCTGCGCCGCGAGCACGCCGAGTCTGGCGGGGGATTCGGCGCGGGAGCGAGACTCGCAGCGAGCGCTGCCGTCGACCCGAGCGCCGCAATCTTCGTCCTCGGCTACCTCGCCCTGTGGGCGCTCGCGGGGCTGGGCGGCTACGTCGTGCTCGAGGCCGGCCGTTCGCTCGACGGCGGCCTGTTCGCCTGGGCCAGGGCGGGGCGGTGGACCGCGGTGGGTGTGCTGGCGCTCGCGGCCGTCTACGAGCTCACGCCACGCAAACGCGCCTGCCTGACGAGGTGCCGGGGTAGGGGGCTGGCGCCCGCGGTCGAGCGCGACGGCTGGGTGGGGGCGCTGCAGATGGGATTCGCCCACGGTGGTTGGTGCCTGGGCTGCTGCTGGGCGTTGATGGCTGCCCTCTTCGCGCTGGGGGCGATGAGCCTGTTGTGGATGGTCGTGATCGCGGGGGCGATCGCCGTCGAGAAGCTGCTGCCGTGGCCCCGTGCCGGCACGATCGGGGTGGCCGCGCTGCTGGTGGCATTGGCGATCGGGATGGCCGCCTCGCCTTCGCGTGTGCCCGGCTTGACGATTCCCCACGGGCGGATGGCAATGCAGGGGATGGGCTCGATGGGGGCGGGGCAACCTCGGCGTTAGCCTTCGTGCCCGCCGTGTTGGCGAAGATGGAGTCGCCGGGTTAACGTGTTGGAGTCCCCGGTCGTGCATGTGCTTTTTCAGACCCTAACCCTTCATTTTGTGAAGTGGTTCAGGGGGTTTGGTCCTTTGTTTTGGGACTCCAACCCTTCATTTTGTGAAGTGGTGGGCACTGAAAAAAGACATTCTCCACCTCCCCGATTCTGCTCGAGACGGGCGCCGCTGCTGTGACGGCGAGCAGGCGCAGGCGCGGTCTCAAAACAGATGTTGCTGGCGCACGGGTGGGGCGGGCGCGTCCGCCTTCTCGGGGTGCAGTCCCGGCCACCGGTTGCGCGTCGCGTCGCCGCGGCGCACCAGCGCGGCCAGACGCGCACGCTCCTCGCGTGGCGCGTAGGCGCCGCGGCGGTAGAGCTCGTCGTAGCGCTCCACCAGCTCGGGACGCTGCTCGCGCAGCCACTCCATGAAGACGTCCTTCACCTCGCCGCGCAGGTGCAGCGCCACGCCGCCGATGCTCTTCGCGCCGGCATCGATCGCACCCTGCAGCAGCGGCTCGAGCTGGTGGGGGGCGTCGTTGATGCCCGGCATCAGCGGGGCGATCAGCACGCCGGTGGGGATCCCGGCGCGGTTGAGCTCCGCCACCGCCTCCAGGCGGGCGCGCGGGTTGGGAGTGTGCGGCTCGGTGGCTCGCCACGCGCGCTCGTCGAGCGTCGGGATCGAGAGGCTTGCGGAGACCGTGGTGCGCCCCGCGATCTCCACCAGCAGCCGC
>JBEKYV010000456.1:0-3286 GCA_049510515.1 Solirubrobacteraceae bacterium
AGATGCTGGGGCTTGCGTAGGAGAAGCCGACCAGCAGGATTAGGCCGCTGACTGCCACCGCGAGCACCGAGGCGATGATCGTGCGCTGTGTCACCGTGGTTGCGTTACGTGTCTCCTCGGCGAGGTCCGCGGGCAGCTCCCAGCCGGCGAACGTGTACGCACCGAGCAGGAAGGCCAGCAGGAACGCCCCGATGTAAGCGCCGTGCGCGCCGGGCTGCTGATGGAAGAGGAACGAGGCCGGGTGGGGGTGCTCGATGATCGCGTACACCAGCAGCGCGATCGCCACGCCCACACCGCCGATGATCTCGGTGACGACCGCGGCGTTGTTGAAGGTGGTCGCGATGCGGATCCCAGCGATGTTGATCAGCATCACGAGTAGCGTCAGCGTGGCCGCACCGATGATCGTCGCGTTGCGCGTGGTTTCGATCCCGAACTCCGAGAGAAAGTAGGGCGTCACGCCGTACGCCGTGCCGGAGGCGCCTACGCCGAAGCCGATCAACCCGCAGACCGCCACGAACCAGCCGAAATTGGGGTTGGTAAGTCGGCTGGCCCACTGATAGGCGTACCCGGCGAGCGGGATCCGTCCCGCGAGGTCGGCGAAGATCGTCGCGATCAGCAGGCAGCCGGCCGCTGAGATGATCCACGTCCACAGCCCGGCGGTGCCGGATTGTGTCAGCACGAACGGCAGCGTCAGAAGTACTCCCGTGGTAATCGACACGCCCGAGAACGAGGCTGCGAACGACGAGAACCACCCCATCTCCCGGTCGAGCTGCTGCTCGTAGCCGAAGTGCTCGACGATCTCGTTCTGCTGCTTCTCAGAGGCGTATGGCTCGGCCGTGCTGGTCCCGCCACCGTATGTCTCGGTGCTCATCCCTTCCTCCCCTCGATCGCAGTTTTCATCCCACTACGCTCTCCCGACGGCGCTTGTGTGCTCACCTGGCTGGACAGCGATGCGCGGCCCGGCAGCAACTCTCCGGCCTCCGCAAGACTGCGCGCCTCCCCAAACACGACCCACTCGGCGGCGAGCTGCCCCACGATCGGCGAGACCTGGATCCCGTAGCCGCCGACGCCGCAGGCCGCGATCACCGTCGCATCCTCGTGGCAGGGCCCGACGAGTGGGCGCCCGTCGGGGCTTACGGGGTACAGCCCCGCCCATCCGCGGCCGAGGCGGATGTCGGCCAACGAGGGCAGGCGGTGGGGCAGCAGCTCGGCCAGCTGCTCGAGGTAGGACTGCTCCACGCCCTCGAACCACTCGTCGGGGTCGACTACCGGGTGGACGGCCTCCTCGCTGTGCAGGCCGCCGAGGAACATGTCGAAGGTCTCGTGGCGGAAGTACAGCCCCGAGCGCCCTTCGGCGGGCGCGTAGTCCATCACCTCCGGCATCATGTAATCGAGCGTGCGCGGCAGATGCATCGCCACCGCCTCGTGGCGCTGGGGCAGGATCGGCGTGGCCACCCCCAGCTGCACCCCCACCTCCTGCGCCCACGCACCTGCGGCGTTGACGACGTACTCGCAGGTGAGCTCGCCGCTGGAGGTCCGCAGGCGGTGGCGCCCGTCGGGGAGCAGCTCGTGGCTGCTCAGCTTGGTGTGCTGCAGCAGGCGCGCGCCCTTCGCCGTGGCGAGCTCGGCGAGCAGCCCGCAGTAGAGGTGCCCGTCGACGAACCCATCGCTGGGACCGTGCAGGCCGGCGCTGATGTCGTCGCAGCGGACGTCGGGGAAGCGCTCGGCGATCCCCTTGGCGTCGAGCACGACCGCATCCTCGATCCCCAGCTCGCGCTGCACCGCGACGCTGCGCTCGAAGCGAGCGGCGTCCTCCTCGGTGTGTCCGATGCGCAGGTAGCCGTTGCGCGTGAAGCGCAGCCCGTGGTCGTGCTCCAGCTCCTCGAACACGCGCTTGCTGGGAACCCGCAGGGCGATGTCGAAGGGGTCGACGTACTGGGTCTCGACGACCCCAACCGAGCGCCCGGAGGAGCCGCTGGCGGGGTGGGTACGCTCGAGCACCACCACCTCCTCCACGCCCAGCTCGGTGAGCGCACGGGCGGTGCTGAGGCCGACGGCCCCGGCTCCCACAATGGCCACTGAGATCTTCTTGTTCATTTGCCACGCAACGGCTCTCGCCGCGACGGCTCAACCACCGACGACAGTCAGGCTCTGCTCTCGCATGTACTGCTGGAGGTAGTGGGGTCCACCGGCTCCGCGTCCCGTACTTCCGGAACCCTCCCAACCTCCGAATGACTGTATACCAGGCCAGGCCCCCGTTGTGGCGCCCGCCTCGCGGTTGACGTAGATGACGCCCGCCTTGATCTCCCGCTCGAAATGCTCGATCTCCGCCGGGTCCTCGGCGTAGAGACCGGCGGTGAGCCCAAATACCAGCCCATTGGCGAGTTCGATCGCTTGGTCGAGCGAGGCGATCGGATGGATCGCCACGAACGGCGTGAACAGCTCCTCGCGCAGCAACCTCGAGTCCGCTGTGATCTCCGCGACGGTTGGCTCGGCGTAGTTGCCGTGGCGCAGCTCCCCCTCCGTGAGTGCGTTGCCCCCGTGCACCGTCCAACCGGCCTCGCGGCACTCGCGCGCGGCGCCGAGCAGCCGCTGCACGGACTCCGGGGAGATCACCGGCCCCACCTTCGTCGCCGGGTCGAGCGGGCTGGCGACTCGCACCTCGCGGCGACGCTCTGCAAGCAGCGCCGCGAACTCGTCGTGAACCTCGCGCACGACCAGCACGCGCGAGCAGCCAGAGCAGCGCTGCCCGCTGAAGCCGAAGGCCGAGCGCGCCACGCCGAGCGCCGCCTTGTGCAGGTCGGCGGAGGCGGTGACGATCGCCGGGTTCTTGCCACCCATCTCGCAGATCGCGGGCCGTGGGTAGTCGCGCGAGAAGCCGTGAAAGACCCGCATCCCGGTGGCGTGCGAGCCGGTGAAGGTGAGGCCGTCGACGCCGGGATGGCTGTACAGCGTCTCCCCCAGCCGCTCGTCGGGGATCGTCAGCAGCTGCAGCCCGCTCGCGGGGACGCCCGCCTTGCGGAACAGCTCATACACCGCGAGACCGCTGAGGTAGCCGTAGGGCGAAGGCTTGGCGAGGACCGTGTTGCCCGCGATCAGCGCCGCGGCGATCGGCCCCAGCAGCAGCGCCATCGGGAAGTTGAATGGCCCGATCACCGCCCACACGCCGTACGGGCGCATCGCGCTCCAGCTGCGCTCGGCGCCGCCGGCAGGGCCCATCTCGGTGACGAAGCCCCCGTGGGCGGTCATCTGCTCGCAGTAGTAGTCGATCAGCACCACGCACTCG
>JBEKYV010000457.1:0-3264 GCA_049510515.1 Solirubrobacteraceae bacterium
CAGTACACCGCCGAGGACTACGCCCAGGTGCTCGACGACCACCACGTGCTCGCGTCAGTCGGAACGGTCGGCGACTGCTATGACAACGCGCTCGCCGAATCGTTGGTCGACAGCTACAAGACCGAGCTGATCGCCGACCGCGTGTGGCAGACCAACGCGCAACTCGAGCTCGCGACCGTCGCCTACGTCGGCTGGTTCAACCACCGCCGGCTGCACTCCTCGATCGGGAACCGACCGCCTGTCGAGCACGAACACGAGTACTGGGAGCGGGCCGCGTGTTGGGCGCCGCTCAAATCCGGCACGCAGATGTCGTTCGTCTCCGCCATCCGGGGGGAAGACGTAACCCGGGAAGGGTGCGTAGCTCGGAGCATCAACGACCTGCGATGAAGGCGGCCGCGGCCAAGGGGGCGCACGGCCGGTGCGTCGCGCGTTGAGACCGGCTTCGCTTTCACTGGTGATTGCTCGCCATAGGGGGGCGCGTGGTTGAGGTTCGCGAGACGTGCCCGCCGGGCGAGCGCTGCTGGGGCCGAGCGATGCGACCCGCCACTCGCGCGTAGCGGTCGCCAGGTGGGGGCTGACCGTGGCCTCTCAACCTAAAATTTCTGACTGATATACTTAACTACTCAACTACTAACGACTCTCCGTCGAACCCAGGCAATTCCATGCAGCTCCCAGAACCGGGCGCGGGCGCGGGCATGCGCGACACGGACGTAGCCGTTCACGTGGTGTCTGTACGTGAGCGCGGATTCCTTCTGTAACTCGGGACGCCCGGTTCGGGGTTCGAGTGACGGTGCGTCAGCCAGGAACCAGTGTGGGGATCGGCCGGGAGTTGAGGCTGGCGTCGATCGCGTCGTGGAGGTACTCGGATACGGATCGGCCTTGGCGGCGGCAGGTTTCGAGCGTGGAGAGGATCCGTTCGATCCAGCGGTTGCCGCGCTCGGATTGGGTGCCGCCGGAGATCCGGCGTAGGATGACCGGGCCGCGCATCGCGCGCTCCGCGTCATTGTTGGTCGGGGTGATGCCGGGCACCTCGCTGAACGTCCAGAGCGCGGGGTATTCCTCAAGCAGCCCGGCGCAGAAGCGGGCGGTCTTTGGGTGGCGGCCGCGTGCGCCTTGCTCGAGCAGGCCGTGAAACCGCTCGCGCAACGGCTCGAGTTGCTCGCGCAGCGCGACCAGCGCCGGGTGCTCGGGACAGTCGGCGCCGGCGAGCTTCAGGGCGTGCTCGCGGTGGATCGCGAACACCTGGCCGGCGATGTCGAGCAGTCGCGCGCCGAGCTTGCCGGGCGCGCCCGGACGCTCGGAGATCTCGGTCAGCTGGCGCACGGCATGCGCCCAGCACAGCTGCTGTTGCAGGACGTCAAGCCAGTGGTAGCCGACGTAGCGGTCAGAGGTGACGAACCCACCGAAGTTCTCGCCCAACAGCTTCTTGGCTGCCTCCTGGGTGCGCCGCGGGTCGATCCGGTAGCAGACCAGCGCCGCGGTGGTAGCCGTCCACAGCCAGCACGGATCGGCCTTGCACAGCCACGTTGTCTCATCGGCATGCACGGCCTCGGCGAGCTTGATCGCTTCGTGCAGCTCTCGCCACGGGTCGTGCAGCACGCGGCTGACGCGCCGCAGCATCGTGTCGACCGCTCCGCTGCTGAGCTCGATTGCGTAACACTCGCCGAGCAGCTCGACGATCTTCTCGCGCGAGAGCCGGCACACTCCGGCCAGCACCGCGACATGCGCGTGCAACCGCGGCCCGAACGCGCTCAACGACACGCCCGCCGGCAGCTGCGCCAGCGCCGGCTTGCCGCAATCGGGGCACTCGAGCCGCAGCCGCCGCCACTCGCGCACCTCCGGCGTGATCAGCGGCAACTCCCACTGCTGATGTCCGACTGGATCGCCGACGCGTTCCTCCCCGCCGGTGAACCGGTGCCCGCACCCGCACCGCCCAGGCAGACAATCAAGCGGGTCGGCGGTCAACTGCTCGGGCTCGGCCGGCGGGCGACTGGAACCCTCATGACCCGGCTGCCCACCCTGCTTGCGCGCATCGCGCCGCTCGCGCTCGAGCTGCTTTTTCGCGCGCTCCCGCGCCAGCTGACGGCGCTGCTGTCGCGTCAATGGCGGATCCGAGGACGGCGCCACCGAACTGTTGCGCGAGGTGCGGTTCACCTGCCGCTCAAGCTCCTCGATCCGCTCCTGCAACCCCGCCACCTCGCCCAACGCATCAAACAGCCGAACAACCAGCGCCCGTGCGGGCTCCCCACCAGCCACCGCGATCGCTTCCGCCTCGATCCGATCCACGACCGCAAGATTCCATCCATCCAGAAGGAATCCTGCTCACCACCACGACACCACCTGAACGCCTACACACGGACGGCGGCCAACAACCCTGGCGTGGACGCGATCCGGTCGACCATCCGAAACGCCGTCGAGTCAGACGCCACCTTCCCGAACAACACGTCTTGCTCACGAACGGCACCGAGGTCAGACACGCACTCGCCGCCGTCGGCCAGCATCACCGCGAGATCGCGGATTACCCGGCCCGGGTCATGCCCGCGACGCCGTTGCTTGATCGCTGCCAACCGCAGCGACAACGCCCCCGTGAGTCCGACCTTGTCAGCAACCTGCGCGACCAGCGCCGTGCCCGCGTGCGAGACCAAACCCGCTCCGTCCGACGTGACTTCTACGGTTACGGGGCGTCCAGCACGCATCACCTTCAAGGTGAAACCTCCAAGCTCGGGAATCAGGGCCTTCAGCAAGCCCAAGTTTACCTGCTCAGCCGGACGTTTCCGCGCCCTCGGGACACCCCGAGGGCGCGGATCGTTCAGAGCGCTACTGCAAGATGCGGGCTAGACTAGTGTCCTGAGTCAGTAATGCGTTGGGCAGTAAGCTGCGATTGTTTCGAGGATCGTGGTTGACGCGCCTGGCGCGCAGCGCTCGGCCGCGCTACGCTTACTGCGTCCAACGGGGGGTGACATGGAGATCAAGGAGTGCAAGGCTCCGAGCTATCAAGAGCTCAGGCCGCTCAAACCACACAAGACAAAGACGTTTCCGGTCTTTGCGGATCTCGTCGACAAGCTCGTGACGGCGGACAAACACCCGGACGCAGAGATCGCGTACGTGATGGGCGTCTGCGCGGGCTACGCCTACGGGGACGGCCGCACCGTGGCGATGATCATGGCGCGCCTCGGGCTCGAGGACAACAACTGCCGGATGATCGACGAGTACGTCGATGTGATGTTCATCACCTCAACGTCGTTTGTGATCCAAAGCAACGAC
>JBEKYV010000458.1:0-3251 GCA_049510515.1 Solirubrobacteraceae bacterium
AAGCGCCTGCATCGTGTCTCCTCGCCCGAGGCGGCCGAGCTGGTGAAGCTGCACGAGAACACCTTCCGCGCCGTCAACATCGCCCTCGCCTTCGAGCTCGCCGAAGCGTGCGAGACGCACGGGCTGGACCCGATCGAGGTGATCGAGGGTGCCGCTACCAAGCCCTACGGCTTTATGCCGCACTATCCCTCCGCCGGCGTTGGGGGGCATTGCATTGCGGTGGATCCCCACTACCTGTTGCACGACCTGCGCGAACGTGGGCGCCCCGCGAAGATGGCGGAGGAGGCGCTGCGTAAGCTCGCCGGGCGTCCCCGGCACGTGTCGTGGCGCGCCCACGAAGTGCTGGTGGGGCTGGGCCGCCCCCTCCCGGACGCGCGCGTGCTGGTCGTCGGGATCTCCTACAAGCCCGGCGTCGCCGACACGCGCGAGTCACCCGCGCTTGAGATCGTCGCCCGCCTGCGCGCCGAGGGCGCCCACGTGGAGTACCACGACCCGCTGGTGCCGGCGCTGGAGGTTGGGGGCGGGCGCCTGCACGGGGTTGAGTCGCCGGTGCCCGAGGAGTATGACCTCGCGATCCTCACCACCCTGCACCCCGACCGCGACTACGCGTGGCTGGAGCGCTGCCCGGCGGTGCTCGACTGCACCTACCGCCGCCGCGACGCTGGCCGGCTGCGCTTCACCCCATGATGTCCCCGATAGCCCCAGGGGTTGAACATGTTTTTTCCAAGGCCCAACCACTTCACAAAGTAAAGGGTTTGGCGTCAAAAATGAACATCCCAACCACCCCCCATCACTTCACAAAATGAAGGGTTGGGGTCCAAAAAAGAAGCATCCAACCACCTCCCAGTGCTTCACAAAATGAAGGGTTGGGGTCCCGAAATAACACATCCACCCCACCCCACCACTTCACAAAATGAAGGGTTGGGTCCCAAAAAAATGAACCGCAAGATCACCACGCACCGCATCCTGAAGGGGCTGGCCGGCCTCTATCTGCTGGCGCTGCTCGCCGCCGTGATGGCCTACAAGGCGGCCTTCGCGGGGCTGCTGTTCAGCAACGTGTTCTTCGGCATCTACTCGCTCACGGTCGCCGCGTACATCGTCTCGCGCTTCGTGTTCAGCCTCTTCTATCGCACGCGGCCGGACGCCGGCGTGGAGCCGCAGATCGCGATCGTGATGCCGGGCTTCAACGAGGAGGAGGCGATCGCGCACTCGCTGAGATCGCTGCTGGAGCTCGACTACCCGCCCGAGAAGCTCGAGCTGGTCGCTGTCAACGACGGCTCGACCGACGACACGCTCGCGGAGATGCAGCGTGTCTCGGCCGAGTCGAACGGGCGCGTGAGCGTGATCAATTTCCCCGAGAACCGCGGCAAGCGCGCGGCGATGGCGGCCGGCATCCGCGCCACCTCGGCGGAGGTGATCGTGTTCGTGGACTCCGACTCAACGGTCGAGCCGCAGGCGCTCAAACTGCTGGTGCAGCCGCTCGCCGATCCCCGCGTCGGGGCGGTGTGCGGGCACGCCGACGTGCTGAACGTGCGCGACTCCTGGATCACGCGGATGCAGGCCGTGCGCTACTTCGTCGCCTTCCGCGTGGTGAAGGCCGCCGAATCGGTGTTTGGCGCGGTCACCTGCTGCTCGGGCTGTTTCTCCGCTTACCGGCGCGAGGCGATCCTGCCGCGTCTCGAGTGGTGGGAGAGCCAGAGATTCCTCGGCGTGGAGTCCACCTTCGGCGATGACCGCTCGCTGACCAACTGTGTGCTGCGCGACTGGCGCATCCTCTACGAACGGCGCGCCGTGTCGCACACGATCGTGCCCGTCGGCTTCCGCGCCTTCCTGATCCAGCAGACCCGCTGGAAGCGCTCGTGGACGCGCGAGTCGCTGCTGGTCGCCAAATTCATCTGGCGCAAGCATCCCGTGGCGGCGCTGTTCGCGTACATGAGTATCCTGCTGCCGCTGCTCGCGCCGATCGCCGCGGTGCACTCGCTGGTGTGGGCGCCGCTGGTCACCCACCACGGGGTGCTGCCGCTCACCTACCTCGCCGGGATCTACGCGCTGGCGCTGGTCTACTCGTTCTACTTCCTGCTTTTCCAAGACCGCTACAACGTGCTGTGGCTCTACGGGATCCTGTTCGTCTTCTTCTACCTCGGGATCATGCTGTGGCAGACCTACTACGCGATCGCCACCTGCCGCACCGCCGCCTGGGGCACGCGACCGGCGACGGCAGGTCTCGGCGCCGGGGGAGAGGGGGGATAGGGGATGGCAGTCGAGGAGCTCCCAGCGGTGCGGCCAACTGCCGCCGCGTTCTCGCTCCGGCGGGGGCTCGCGATGCTGTTACTACCGTTTTCGCTGCTGCCGGTGGTGCTGCTCGCGCCCTCACTCGCGCGCGCGCCGGCGACGCTCATCGGCCGCCTCGAGCGGGTGGTGATGCCGACACAGCACCCCGCGCGCAGCGCCCCCTCTGAACCCCCCCGCTATCCGCCCGGGGCCTCCCGCCTGGAGCGTGACATCTTCGCGCCGGTCGCCCGCATCCTCACCCCGCAGGTGGGCGTCTCGCCGCTGGCCGAACACCAGACGCGCGAAGAAAAGGCGCACGCGCCGATCCTCCTCGTCACCGGTGAACCGGAAGGCGGCGCACGGTGAGCGGCGTGCTGGCGGCGACGCTTGCTGCGATCTCGCTTGCCGCGCCGGCCCACCACGGGCATCGCCATGCTGTCCGTCCGCCCGGCCGCGTGCGGGGGGTGCGCGTGCTTGCCGACACCAACACCGGCGTGCGCATCACCTGGCATTCCGCCAAGCGCGGGTCGGCCCCCGTGGGGGGCTACCGCATCAGGTGCGACGGGGTCGTCGCCGGCCAGACCCCCGGGCGGGTGTACGTCGTCAAGTTCAGCCTCTACCGCGCGCACCGCATCACCGTTACCGCCGTCGACACCCGCGGGCGACTCGGCCGGCCGAGCAAGGCGCTGCGGATTGCCATCCGCGTCAGCCGCGGCGGGAAACGGACGGCCGTCGCCGGCGACAGTGGCCCCGGCGTGCCCGGCCAGCTGAGCGTCTCAGAAGTCAGCGAAGCGGGCGCCACCCTCTGGTGGGTGCCCGCGGCCCCCGGCTCGGCGCGGATCATCGGCTACCGCGTGTACCGCAACGGCGCGCTGCTCGGGCAAACCACGCAGGACTCGATGCGCCTCACGCATTTGTCATCGCTGCGCACCTACCACCTCGCGGTTGCGGCGGTCGACGCCAACCACCGCGAAAGCGCG
>JBEKYV010000459.1:0-3250 GCA_049510515.1 Solirubrobacteraceae bacterium
CGAAGCCCTCGCGGATCGACTTCTGCACGATCACCTCCGAGAGGCGCTGGAAGGCGTTCACCTCGACGTTGCCCACCCCGGTGAGGTTGGTGTAGATGTGGATCAGCGGGTCGCGATCGGCGGCCTCGGAAACCTGACGGTAGACATCCCAGCCCTCGGGGTCGTCCAGCGCCATCGAGCCGACGAGCGCGAGCTGCAGATCTCCGATCTCTTCGCGCACGAGGCGGTAGGCGTCGATCACTCCGAGCGGGTCCTTCCACTGGTCAAAGCGCGACACCTGGGTCACGAGCCGTCCCGGGAGGTCCAGCCCGATCCAGTCGAGGATCTGACTGGCGGTATGCGGATCGAGGTCGATGTTCTTGGGGCTCAGGGGATCGATCGCGGGGGCGATCGCCTCCACGCGCTGCACCGGGAAGTTGGGTGGCACGAACTCGGGCATTGTGAACACCGCCGCGTCGAACCCGCCAAGCAGCGGCTCCAGAAAGCTCCAGGCATCGGGGTTGGGCTCGCTGGTGTCGATGTGACAGCGCCACACCCAACGTGCGCTGCCCCTGCCGTGCGCCTGAAGCAGCCCGGCGGGCTGGGGGTCGTGGACGACGACGAAGTCATAGCCGCCGTCCAGGGTCGCCGCGTTCTCCTGCACGCATCGCATGTAGACGGCCTGCTCGGCGTCGCTCAACGAGCGTGGCGCACCCTGCAGCGCGTTGTGCAGCGCCTTCGTCGCCTGGAAGAAATCCAGATCGCCGCTGATCACCTTCCAATCCACGGTGAGACCGAGGTCGCGCAGCAACGGAACGCTGGAGCGCAGCAGCTCGGACACCCCGCCGCCATAGGAGGTCGCGTTCACGTGCAGGATGCGCGCGCCTTTCAGCGCGCGTGCATGCTCGCGCAACTCATGCATGACCGCGTCCGGAGCGAGCCCGTCGTAGGCGTCGAGCGACCAGCGCCCGACCGTCACCTTCTGCAACACGGGGTCATTCTCCTCGAGGTCCTGTCAAGTCGCGCTGCTGGAAGATTCACGTCGCCGCGAGCGGTGGCGAGTCAACCGTAGCGATCTCCGTCGCGGCGGACCACCTCGACGGGGATTCGGTTGCCGTGCGGCCTCGCGCTTGCACGCGATGCCCCCAGGCGCGAGAATCAGCGGAGATGAGCCAGCCCGGCAGCTACACGCTGGAGCGCGACGCCCTCGACGAGCTCTTTGGGGCGCTCGTTCGTCGCGGGTATACCGTCGTCGGGCCGACCGTACGCGATCAGGCGATCGTCTATGACGAGATCGGCTGCAGCGCCGATCTGCCGATCGGCTGGACCGACGAGCAGGACGGCGGCCACTACCGCTTGCGCCGCCGCGAGGACGAGGCGCTGTTCGGCCACAACGTGGGCCCGCACTCGTGGAAGCGCTACCAGCTGCCACCCGAGGTGCGGCTGTGGCGCGCGCGGCGCGACGAGCACGGTGGGCTGACCGAGCTCGCCGAGGCCCCGCGCGAGGTTCCGCGCTACGCCTTCCTGGGTGCACGTTCCTGTGAGCTGCACGCGATGGGCATCCTCGACCACGTGCTGCTCGGCGGCGCGCATACCGATCCGGCCGACCGTGCCCGGCGTGAGGACGTGTTCGTCGTCGCGGTCCAGTGCGCCGAGGCGGGCAACACCTGCTTCTGCCTCTCGATGGGCACCGGACCGACCGCCGAGAGCGGTTTTGACATCGCGCTCACCGAGGTGTTGGAGGGTCCTCGCCACTACTTCGTGCTCGATGTCGGCAGCGAGCGCGGAGCGGACGTGCTGGGCGAGCTGCCGCACGCTCGTGCCGGCGCGGAGGAGCGCGGCGCCGCGAGTGCCGCGCACGCGCGCGCAGCTGCGCAGATGGGACGCGAACTGGACGTCACCGACATCAGGGAGATGCTCTACCGCAACTACGAGAACCCCCGCTGGGATGAGGTGGCCGAGCGGTGCCTGTCGTGTGGTAACTGCACGATGGTCTGTCCGACGTGCTTCTGCACGACTGTGGAGGACGTCACCGACCTCGCCGGCGAGCACGTCGAGCGCCATCAGCGCTGGGACTCGTGCTTCACCGTGGACTACTCTCACATCCACGGTGGCGCGGTCCGCGCATCGACGCGCTCGCGCTACCGCCAGTGGATGACGCACAAGCTCGCGACTTGGATCGACCAGTTCGGCAGCTCCGGCTGCGTCGGCTGCGGGCGCTGCATCACGTGGTGCCCGGTCGGCATCGACATCACCGAGGAGGCGCGGGCCATCCGCGAAAGTGAGGCTCCCGGCGATGCGGACGCTTGAGGAGCTGATCGCCGACGCGCCGCTGTTCGAGGGTCTCTCGGCCGCGCATCTGCGGCTGATCGCCGGGTGCGGCGCCAACGAGCACTTTGCCGCGGGCGCCGAGCTGTTTCGCGAGGGCGCTCCGGCCGATCGCTTCTTCCTGATCCGCGAGGGCGCGGTCGCGCTCGAGGTCGAGGCGCCGGGTCGCGGCAGGCTCGTCGTCGAGACGCTCCATCCGGGCGAGGTGGTGGGCTGGTCGTGGCTGTTCGAGCCCTACCGCTGGCAGTTCGACGCGCGTGCGCGAGAGTTGACGCGCGTCGTGGGGTTCGACGGCGTCTGCCTGCGCGGCAAGTGCGAGGCCGACCACGAGCTCGGCTATCAGCTGATGCGACGCTTCGCAGCCTCGGTGATCGAGCGGCTTCAGGCGACACGGCTGCAACTGCTCGACGTCTACGACCATGCTCGCGTCGGCTGAGACCATGCCGTCCGAGCCCGGCCCGATGGTGCCGGCGCCGTTCACGGTTGTGGCAAAGCGCCGGGACACCGCCGACACCTGGACGCTCGAGCTGCAGCCGCGCGGGGACGCGGGACGGCTCACGTTTGCCCCGGGCCAGTTCACGATGCTCTCGGCGTTTGGCACGGGCGAGGTGCCGATCTCGATCAGCGGCGGGGGGGAAGGAGAACGAGAAGAAGGGAGCCCGCTCGTGCACACCGTGCGCTCGGTCGGACTGGCGACGAAGGCGATCTGCGATGCCACCGTCGGCGATGTCCTCGGCGTTCGGGGCCCGTTCGGCCGTCCCTGGCCGGTGGAGGAGCTCGCGAGCGCTGACGTCCTCATCGTGGCAGGCGGCATTGGGTTGGCCCCGCTGCGGCCCGCGATTCTCGCCCTGCTCGGCGAACGCGAGCGCTACGGGCGCCTCGTGCTGCTCTACGGCGGGCGCTCCCCCGAGCAGCTGCTGTACGCCGCCGAGCTGAGGGAGTG
>JBEKYV010000046.1:0-12365 GCA_049510515.1 Solirubrobacteraceae bacterium
GAAACAGCAGTGCGCCCTCCGAGCGTTCTCCCAAAAGACAAAGTTCTCGTCGAGGTAATCAGCGCGGCACTCAACCCAGCCGATTACAAGATTCCAGAACTGGGCTTGATCTCTCGAGCGGTAATCGCTCGCATCTCCAGGTATCGACTATTGCGGGAAAGTGGTAGCAATAGGCTCCGACATAGACACTGTCAAAGAAGGGGATCTCGTCTTTGGCCGGCTTGATATGCCCACTCAATTCGGAACTTTGGGCCAATTCATCATTGCACCGAAAGCAGGCTGCGTTCCTCTCCCGCACTACGTGACCTGGTGCGTGAGACCGACCTGCGGGCCGGGCAGCTGGTGATGCCCCTGTTCGTCTCAGAGCTCGGTCCGCCCCGTGTGGAGATCGCCGGGATGCCGGGCGTTGAGCGACTTTCGATCTCTGAGGCCGTGATCGAGTCACGCTCTGCGGCGCAGCTTGGAATCGCGGCTGTGTTGCTGTTCGGGATCCCCGCTGAGAAGGACGCGCAGGGCTCCTCGGCGTGGGATGAGGATGGGGTGGTTCAGCTATGTGTGCGAGCGCTCAAGCGGGAGCTGCCAGAGCTGCTGGTGATCACGGACGTATGTCTGTGCGAGTACACCGATCACGGCCACTGCGGAGTGCTGCGCGAAGATTCGAGTGTTGACAACGACACATCCTTGGAGCTGCTTGCCCGCACGGCGGTCAGCCATGCGCGTGCCGGTGCGGACATCGTGGCACCATCGGACATGATGGATGGCCGTGTCGGGGCGATCCGCACGGAGCTGGACGGCGAGGGCTTCACCGATACCCCGATCCTCGCCTACGCCGCGAAGTTTGCCTCCGCCTTCTATGGCCCCTTCCGCGACGCTGCTGCTTCAGCGCCCGCGTTCGGTGATCGCCGCGGCTATCAGCTTGACCCGGCCAACGGCAGGCAGGCGTTGCGTGAGACCTTGCTCGATGTGGAGGAGGGGGCGGACATGGTGATGGTCAAGCCCGCCCTCGCCTATGGTGACCTGATCGCCGCGGTGCGGAGCGAGACACGTCTGCCGGTGGTCGCCTACAACGTGAGCGGAGAGTATGCAATGGTCAAGGCAGCTGCTACGGCGGGCTCTTTGGACGAGCGCGCCACGGTGCTTGAGATTCTCATGTCGTTGCGCCGGGCGGGCGCGGACGTCATCATCACCTACCACGCGAAGGACGCCGCCATATGGCTAGCCGAGTAGAGAACTCTCCAATCCCCAAGCTCCGTCGGCGCTCCGGCGGGGCGGCCGTGACGCTCGACGAGCTCGACCGCAAGCTCCTGAACCTGATGCAGGGCAGCTTCCCGCTGGAGTCGAAGCCCTACGCGGCGGTGGCGCGGGAGGCGGGGATACCCGAAACGCAGGCGCTGGAGCGCGTGCGGCGGCTGCTGGCAGAGCGGATCATCCGACAGGTCACCCCGATCTACGACACCCGTGCGCTCGGCTACTCCTCGATGCTGGTGGCGGCCAAGGTCGATCCCGAGCACCCATGGCGGGCGGCGAAGATCGTCAACTCCCACCCCGGGGTCTCGCACAACTACCTGCGCAACCACGACTTCAACATGTGGTTCACGCTCGCCACCGAGCCGGATTCACCGCTCGGCCTGCAGGGCACGCTGGAGGTGCTGCAGCGGCTCACCGGCGCGGAGTCGATCCGCCAGCTGCCGACGCTGAAGCTGTTCAAGATCAGGATGGACCTGGAGATGGAGGGCGACACCAAAGCGCTCGCCAGTGAGGGGACTCCACAGCAGGAGGCGGTGCTCGAGTCGGTTGCCTACGACGAGCGCGACATCGCGGTGATCCGCGCCACCCAGGGCGACATGCCGGTGATCGGCGAGCCCTACGCGCCGGCCGCGGAGCGGCTCGGCATGGACGTCGAGACGCTGCTGGAGCGCATGGTGGGGATGCGCGAGCGCGGCCTCCTGCGCCGCGTGGCGGCGATCCTCTTCCACCGCCGCGCCGGCTTCTCCGCAAACGGGATGGGCGTGTGGAAGGTGCCGCCGGAGCGGATCATGGAGCTGGGCCCGCGGATGGCGTCCTACCGCGGGATCTCCCACTGCTACCAACGGCCCACCTATGAGGACTGGCCCTACTCGGTCTTCACGATGGCCCACGGCCGCTCCAAGGGAGAGTGCGACGCGATCCTCACCGCGATCGCCGAGCAAACCGGGATCGAGGAGCGCGCGACGCTGTACTCGTCGACCGAGTTCAAGAAGATCCGCCTGCTGTACTTCACCGACGACTACAAGCGGTGGGAAGCACAAAACACCTGACCCACGGTCTGTGACTCTCTCGCTCACCGACACCCGCTCCGCGGAGCTTTACAAGCGCGCGCAGCGGGTGCTCCCCGGCGGCGTCAACTCGCCTGTGCGCGCGATGCGCGCGATTGGACGCGACCCGCTGTTCATCGCCCGCGGATCGGGCGCCGAGCTCGTGGACGTCGATGGCAACCGCTACGTCGACTACGTCTGCTCGTGGGGGCCGCTGATCCACGGCCACGCCCACCCGCAGATCATCGAGGCGGTGCACGCGGCGAGCGAGCGGGGAACGAGCTTTGGCGCACCCACAGCCGGCGAGGTCGAGCTCGCGGAAGAGGTGGCGCGGCGGATGCCCGGCGTGGACATGCTTCGCATGACATCCTCGGGCACCGAGGCGACGATGACCGCGCTGCGGCTCGCGCGCGCGGCGACCGGTCGCGAGCGGATTGTCAAGTTTGCGGGCGCCTACCACGGGCACGTGGACGGGCTGCTCGCGCAGGCCGGCTCGGGCCTCGCCACGCAGGCGATCCCCACCAGCCCAGGAGTGCCCGCGAGCGTGGCGGCCGCCACGGTGGTGGTGCCGTGGAACGACCCCGAGGCGCTGGTGGAGGCGGTGGGCCGCCACCAGCCGGCGGCGATCCTGGCGGAGCCGATCCCCGCCAACATGGGCCTCGTGCCGGCGCGCGCAGGCTTCCTGGAGCTGCTGCGCGAGCAGGCGGACGCGAGCGGGGCGTTGCTGGTGCTCGACGAGGTGATCAGTGGCTTCCGCGTGGCGCGGGGTGGCGCGCAGGAGCTCACCGACGTGCACGGCGATCTCACGATCATGGGCAAGGTGCTCGGCGGGGGCCTGCCGGCGGCGGCGGTGGGCGGGCACACGGAGCTGATGGAGCTGCTGGCGCCCTCCGGCGAGGTCTACCAGGCGGGCACTCTGTCGGGTAACCCGTTGGCGGTAGCGGCGGGCATCGCCACGCTCCAGCTGCTCGACGAGTCGGCATATGCGCGCCTGGCGGGGATCACCGAGCAGCTGGCCGCCGGACTGCGTGAAGCGGCAAGCGAGCGTGCGTCCGAGCGCTCGATCCAGATCGCGAGCCTGCCGGGCCTGATGACCGTGTTCTTCAGCGAGCGCCCCGTGCACGACTTGGAAGGAGCGCAAGCGTGCGATCTGCAGGCGCACGCTGCTTGGTGCAGGGGCCTGCTGGCGCGCGGTGTATACCCTCCGCCCTCGCAGTTTGAGGCGTGGTTTCCCTCGCTCGCCCACACCTCCGAGCAGATCGAGCGCACCGTGGCCGCCGCCACCGCGGCTTTTGGGGATCTCCAGTGAGTGCCGCGCCGGTGCTTGCACGCCTGGAGGCGCTGTTGCGCGAACAGGGCGGCCTGATGGCGAGCCTGCTTAGCGAGGAGGGCGTGTTGTTCGCGGTCACCCAACCACAGGCGGCGTCAGCCGCTCCTCCCCCCCCCACCATCGCCCTCGCTGAGAGCGGTTCTGAGCGATCCCCCAACGGAGCGGGTCCTGCTCAGATCGCGGCGAGGGGCCCGCGCGCGCGTGCCCATTCCGAGGAGTACGAGCTGCTGGTCGAGGCGATCTTCGAGGGCTACCTGTTGCACTACGGCACACCCCGCGTCGTGCGCCCGCCGGAGGCCGACCTCGGTCTGCTGGCTGGCGACCAGCTCTACGCGCTCGGACTCGCGCGCCTGGTGGCGCTCGGCGATCTGGATGCCGTGGAGGAGCTCGCGGACGTGATCACGCTCACCTCGCTCGCCCAGGGAGAGGGCCGCGAGGACCTGGCTCTTGCGGTATGGGCAGCGGGCGCGCGCGCGGTTGGGTGGGGCTCGAGCGATTCCCATCGCCGCGCCAAGACGCTCGTCCACGAGCGGGACCCCGGGGCACTGCAAGCGATGCGGGCGGTGGCTGAAGCCGGGGACCAATCGCCGGGCTGACCACACGGGCGTGTCCGCGGGGCGTGTTCGAGCGTCTCAGGCACCCAATCCCGCAGTATTTGTGACGATACGCACCATCGCCGTGGGGTGAACTGCGCGACCGGCATCGTCCCGCAGGCGGTATTCTTAGGCGCCCTTGGCCAGCAAGCACGACAAGCACGCCTCCAAGTACACCGTCGACCGCAAAATCCCGGGTGCGTTCGAGGGCGAGACGGTCACGCGGCGACGCTTCATGACCGGCTCCGCCCACGCCGCCGGGGCGGTCGCGGCGCTCTCCTTCACACTGCCGGCGCTGGGCTTTGCGATCGGCCCGATCTTCAAGAGCAAGCCCCACACGTGGGAAACGGTGGGCCCGGAGGAGATGTTCCCCGACAACAACTACATCCCCACCGTGATCACGCTCACCCCCGGGATCGGCGAGGCCGGCAAGGGGCTGGTGTATGTGCGCCAGCGCAACCCGGCGATCGACACCGACCCCTACGATAAGCACACCCCCTACATCGCGCTCACCTCGCGCTGCGCCCATCTCGGCTGCCCGGTGCGCTGGGTGCCAGCCGCCGAGCGCTTCATCTGTCCCTGCCACGGCGGTGTGTACGACCTGCTCGGACGCCGCGTGGCCGGGCCGCCGCCGCGGCCGCTGGACCGCTTCTACACCCGTGTGGTGGACGGCATGGTGCAGATCGGTTCGCGCTTCAGCGTCAACAGCGAGCTGCGCCGCTTCTCCCCCCGTGACCCCGGCGAGCCGATCGACGGGCTCGGCCAGTACGCCTATCCATCCCGCCCCTCGATCCGGCGCTAAACCGTGCCCAAATTCCCTGCCCCCCCGATCCCCGCGCCGCTGAAGGCGCCGCCGCCGCGACCGCAGGAGAGCAACGGTGCCGTCCGGCCGGTCGATCATGCCGCCAACGCCGGCACCGCGGTGGTCGACTGGGTCGACGAACGCACTTCGCTGAGCGGGGCAGCGCGCTGGATGATGTTCCGCAAGGTGCCCAAGGGCACCAACTGGTTTTACACCCTTGGCTCGGCGACGATGTTTGCCTTCCTCAACCAGGCGGTCACCGGTGTGTTTCTGGCGATGTACTACCGCCCCGACGCCTCGGGCGGCGCGTACGAATCGATCCGCTACGTCACCAACGACGTGTTCCTCGGGCAGTTCGTGCGCGGCATGCACAAGTGGGGCTCGACTGTGATGGTCGTGCTGGTGTTCCTGCACATGGGCCGCACATTCTTCTTCGGCGCCTACAAGTACCCGCGCGAGCTCAACTGGGTGATCGGCGTGGTGCTGCTGATCCTGACGATGGTGATGTCGTTTACCGGCTACCTGCTGCCCTTCGACCAGCGCGCCTTCTGGGCGACGCAGGTGGGGGTCAACATCAACGGCACCGGCCCCCTGGTTGGCCCCTATCTGAGCGACTTCCTGCGCGGCGGCTCGGAAATCGGGGCAACCACGCTGTCGCGCTTCTACGCGATCCACATGCTGCTCGTACCGGGGTTGATTGCGGCGCTGATCGGCGCGCATCTCTACCTGGTGGCCAAGCTGGGAACGACCGCGCCGCCGTGGTCGAAAGCCGAGAAAGACCCCGAGCTGCGCGAGTCCGAGGCGTGATGCGGCAATGAACCAGCGCGAGAAGGAGGAGTACCTCCGTGAGTATGCGCTCCTGAAGGCCAAAGGGAAACCGTTCTTCCCCTACGCGGTCGTCAAGGACTCGGTGATGGCGTGCATCGTGATGGCGTGCATCATCACGATGTCGCTGGTGCTAGGCGCGGAGCTCGGCTCCAAGGTCAACCCGACGACCAGCACCTACGTGCCGCGCCCGGAGTGGTACTTCTTCTTCCTGTTCGAGCTGCTGCGCGTGATCAAGCCGCCCAGCATGGTCGGCATGGCGACGATCGGGATCCCGACGCTGGCGATGATCCTGCTGTTCCTGCTGCCCTTCTACGACCGCGGTCCCGAGCGCCGGCCCGAGCGCCGGCCGATCGCCACAATCACCGCGCTGTTCGTGATCGGGGCGATGTTCTACCTCACCTGGGAGGGCGCCAGCACAGGCTCGCCGTTCTCGGTAGAAATCGCCACCCCGGCAGCGGTACGCCACGCCGGCGGCCAGGAGCTGGCGCAGTTCGAAGACGGCAGGAACGTGATCGCCTCCAGCGGCTGTTTGGCGTGCCACAAGCTGGGCGAGAACGGCAACAACGGCCCGGGCCCCGAATTGACGCACATCGGCTCGCGGATCCCCCGTCAGGGGATCGCGCGCACGCTGGTCAACCCGACGCAGCCGATGCCCTCGTTCAAGCATCTGCCGCCGAAGCAGTTCGAAGCGGCCGTCGAGTTCCTCTCTCAGTTGAAGTAGCGTAGGACACATGGCTCGGGAGGCTCCTCAGGGTCGGCAGGGCGCGGGCCTGGTGGAACCTGAGGCCGAGCAGGTGCGGGCGATGTTCGACCGCATCGCGGGGGTGTACGACGCGCTCAACGGGGTGATGACCGCCGGGCTGCACCACCGCTGGCGCGAGCGCGCGGTGGATCTCGCTCGGGTTGGGCCGGGCAGCCGCGTGCTGGATCTCGCCACCGGCACCGGCGACCTGGCGCTCGAGCTCGCGCGACGCGTGGCGCCTCGCGGTGAGGTGGTGGGCAGCGACTTCTCCGAGGAGATGCTCACCCGCGCGCGCGCCAAGTGGGAGCGGGAGAGGCCGTCGCTGCCCTCCCCGCCGGCGTCGGTGCGCTTCGAGTGGGCCGACGCACTGCAGCTGCCTTACGAGAGCGATTCCTTCGACGCGGCAACGGTGGGCTTTGGCGCGCGCAATTTCTCCGATCTCGCCCGCGGCCTGGCGGAGATGGCGCGCGTGGTGCGGCCGGGAGGCAGGGTGGTTGTGCTGGAGATGACTTCCCCGACGCGCCCACCGCTGTCGAGCTTCTTCGCGCTCTGGTTTGACCGGGTGGTGCCGCTGCTGGGACGGCTGGCGGGAGACTCTGACGCCTACTCCTACCTGCCCAACTCGGTCAAGCGCTTTCCGGCGCCCGCGATACTCGCCGCCGAGATGGAGCGGACAGGCATCGGCGAGATCGGCTACCTGCTGACTGCTGGGGGCATCATCGCCATCCACGCCGGCACGGTGCCGAGAAATGCTCCATGATGAGTACAGTGAGCAGCACCACTGCACAGGCGCAGGCAGCAGGGGACGAAGAGGCTGTGGCGGAGATCATGCGCCGCGGCGGGGCGGTGCTGCGCGAGCGGATGATGCGCACCGAGGAGCACCTCGAGCGGGTGGCGGCCGAAGCCGGCGCCCCATTGGCGATGCACGCCACCGCCACGGTGCTCGCGGGCGGCAAGCGCTTGCGCCCTTTGCTGGTGGTGCTTGCCGCGACCGCCGCGGGTGACCTGGGTGGGGACGAGCGATGCTTGGTACGAGCCGCTGTTGCGGTCGAGCTGGTGCACTCGGCGACGCTGGTACATGACGACGTGATCGACGGTGCGCAGCTGCGGCGCGGGCATCCCTCGGTCGTCGCCCGGGCCGGCAGGCGCATGGCGATCGCGACCGGAGACCTGCTTTTCTCGCGGGCCTTCGCCGAGCTTGCGCGCAATCGATCGCTGGCGCAGCTGCAGGCCCTCTCGGACGCCAGCTCAGCGTTGGCCGAGGGGGAGCTCCTGCAGCGAGAGGATGCCTACGCCCTGCAGGTCGCTGTAGAGCGCTATCTGCGCCGCTGCGAGCTGAAGACCGCCGCACTGTTCGAGGCGGCCTGCCGTCTGGGGGCGCTCGTGGCCGGTGAGGGCGCAGATCCGAGCCTGCCCGCCCCCGCCGCCGAGTTGGCAGAGGCGCTCGGAGCGTTCGCTCGGCGTATCGGTCTGGCCTTTCAGCTGCTCGACGACGTGCTCGACGTCTCCGGCCCAGTCGAGCGCACCGGCAAGCCACGCGGGACCGATCTGCTGGACGGTACCGTCACGCTACCGCTGATCCTTGCGCGCGAACGCGATCAGAGTTTGTCCGCGGTTGACCTCGCCTTGCTGGGCGGCCCCGAGCAGGCGGCCGAGCTGTGCGATCGGATCGCGGCGACCGGAGCGCTGGAGGAGGCCCGCGAACAGGCGCTGGCATTGGTGGCAGAGGCGAAGGCGATGTTGCCGGCGATCCTTCCCGATGGTCGCGCGGCGCTGCTGGATCTGGTAGCGGACGCGGTCGTCGAGCGCTACCGCTGACCCGTCAGAAGTCGCAGGGCTGGATCAAGTCGGCGTCGAGCGCGCGGATGAAGAGGTCGATCTCCTCCGCCATGTTGGCGTGGGTGACACGCTGCAGATCGCTCAGCAGCGATCCGGCGGCGCGGTCGAGCTCGTCATCGAGCGCTTCCACGGCGGTCTGCTCGAAGACGCCCTCGCGTGTGGCCTCACACTCCGGGCAGCGCAGCAGGATCCGCCACTGCCGCTCGCCGGCTTCCGACCAATCCATCGGGTGGACGAGCTCCCCGCCGCAGTAGAAGCAGACGTGCAGCGGCTCCGCTGCCGGGTCGGCGTGTCGTTGGCCAGTTCCGTGCGCTGCCCCGAGCGAGGGCGGAACGGCATTGTCGAGGTAGACGACCTCGATCTGCTTGCCGCTGGGCAGCTGCACATGGTGGCGGGTTTGATGGCTCTTGTCGGAGGGCATTTGCGTTGTTCCCTGACTGGAGAGAGGCAGTAATCGCCGGTATGTGGGGCGACTGCGCCACGCTCTAGGACGAGTCATCGACTGCCCCTGAGGCTGTCTTTAGCGGGTGCGCACGAATACCGAGGTTTGCCCACCCCCGGGCACGGACAACCCGCGCATTGGCTGCGGCCGATATATGTTGAGGAGCAGATATGGCCACCGCGATCCGCACCATCGGCCACGAGGACCGTCTCAGTCTCGTTGAGCACCTCGAAGAGTTGCGCACGCGTCTGATCGTCAGCGGCGTGGTGTTGGCGGTCGTATTCGGCGTCTGTATGTGGCAAAACCACGCCCTGCTACACGTGATCAACCGGCCCTACGAACGGGAGAAGCAGGGCCAGGTCGCTTCGGGCGAGGGGCCCACCGGCCAGGCGGTGCTGGCGCAGCAGGCGGTGCTCAAAGTGTCGGGGGATGTGCAGACCCTCGTGCGGATCCTCTCCGCCCCGGATGCCCATCTGCCGGTGGCGGTTCGCGCGCAGTTGACCGCAGAGCTGGCCAGCCTGCGCGCTGCCACGGCGGCGATCCCGACCGTCCCCCCGGTGGAAAAGCTGACGACGCTGGGGGTCGGCGAGTCGTTCACGACGACGCTCATGGTCGTCTTCTTCTTCGCGCTGATCATCTCGCTGCCGGTGATCCTGTACGAGCTCTACGGCTTCGTGCTGCCCGCCCTGCAGCCGAGTGAGAGACGCGCGGTGAGGCCCCTGCTTGCGGCGGTTCCGTTTCTGTTCGCCACGGGCGTGGCGTTTGGCTACTTCGTCGTGCTGCCGGCGGCGCTGCGCTTCCTCGTGAACTTCAACAGCAGCGAGTTCAACATTATCGTGCAGGCCAACCCCTACTACCAATTCGCCGCAACCGTGCTGCTCGCGATGGGCCTGGTGTTCCAGGTGCCGGTCGTGATCTTGGGTGCTACCCGTGCGGGAATCGTGACGCCCGACCAACTGCGCAAAGGCCGCCGCTACGCGATCGTGGCGTGCGCGGCTATCGCCGCCTTCCTGCCGGGGGATGCGGTCACGCTACTGCTCGAGACGGTTCCCCTCTACATTCTCTACGAGGCGAGTATCCTGATGGCATCGTTCGTTGCGCGACGCGACGCGGCGAGGGGTGGAGCGCAGGCGGCGACTGGGAGCGCTCGGCGGGATCCACCATCCTCGCCGGGTACAGACGCCGACGGGGGTGGGCCGGCCGCTCCCGGTGGGGGCGGCCCAGCGGCCCCCAACCCCCCGGAGTCGAGCGCGACAACTGCGGACAATGACAGCGACCCAAGCGTAAACGCCATAATCGACCACATGAACAGGAAGCTCACCGACTGATGCTCTTCGACCTGCGAGCTCGCGGCAGGCGCAAAACCGTGCAGGTTGTGTACCTGGGCCTCGCCGTGCTGTTCCTGCTGGGCTTCGTCGGTTTCGGCGTCGGCGTGGGCGGCGGAGGTGGCGGCATCTTCAACGCCCTCACCGAAAACGGTGGCTCCAACAGCGCCAGCTTTGCTGCCAAGGTCGAAGCCGCGCAGAAGCGCACCAAGCAACATCCCACCGACCCGGCGGCATGGAAGTCGCTCGTAGAAGCGCAGTTCCATCAGGCGAGCGAACCCGGCAACATCGCCACGGTTGGGGAAACCGAAAAATACACGGCGCAGGGGAAGGTGCTGCTCGCCAAGCTGGCCAAATCGTGGAGCACCTATCTCAAGCTCGAAACCAGCCATCCGGACACCGAACTGGCGGCACGAATCGCCCGCATCTTCGGCGAACAGGGCCTTGCCCAGCCTGCGTCCGAAATGCAGGCCCTTCAGGTGGCGGTCAAAGGCAACCCCACGGTGCGCCTGTACTCCGAATTGGCGGTGTCCGCGTACAAAGCCGACAACCTCAAGGTCGGCGACGCGGCGGCGCGCAAGACAGTCAGCTTGGCGCCCGCCGCCGAACGCACGAAAGTCAAGAAGTATCTGGCCGAACTCAGGAAGAACCCGCTCAGCCACACACCCGCCACGATCAGCAAAGGCGCAAACGGGACCCTGATCGCGACGCAGGGCGGCAAGACATACACCGTGAAGTCCAACGGCAAAGGCGGGTATGTGGGCGTGACTCCGACAACCGGCGCGACCCCAGCGGCGACGGCGACGAGCGGTGCCGCCAAGGCCGGCACGACGCCCTCCGCGCCGGCCGCCGGACATACCACCGGCACCGCCACTTCCAGCACCGGGAAGAAATAGACTCGCTGGCCGATCTGACCTCTGAGATGGCCGCTTCGCCAGAGGACGCACCGGCTGCTCGGCAAGGGGACGCTCCGGCCTCCCCGCCGCCGGAGGAGCCCCCCCGCTACGCCGCGCGCCTGCTGGTCGCCTGCCCCGACCAACCGGGGATCGTGGCGGCCGTCTCTGGCTTTCTGTTTGAGCTGGGCGCCAACATCGTCTCCTCCCACCAGTACTCGACGGACCCGACCGGCGGCCGGTTTTTCCTGCGCACCGAGTTTTTCCTCGAGGATCTGCTCGACTCTACGCGTGCGCGGGAGCATCTTCGGGAGTGCTTCGGCAGGGAAGTGGCGGCGCGGTTTCAGATGGAGTGGGAGCTGCGCTTCTGGGGCCAGCGCCGGCGCATGGCGATTCTCGTCTCCCGGCGCGATCACTGCCTCGTGGACCTGCTGTGGCGCTGGCGTCGCGGCGAGCTGGACGCCGAGGTGGTGGCGGTGGTCTCCAACCACCCCGACCTCGAGCCCCAAGCCCGCGGAGTCGGCGTGCCCTTCCACCACGTGCCGGTGGAGCCCGGCGGCAAGGCGGGCGCTGAGGCACGGCTGCTGGAGTTGCTGGCGGGTAGCGCCGACCTCGTGGTGCTGGCCCGCTACATGCAGATCCTCAGCGGCGAGTTTCTGCAGCGCCTCGGCGCGCCGGTGATCAATATCCACCACTCCTTCCTGCCTGCGTTCCCAGGCGCGGAGCCCTACCGCCGCGCACGCGAGCACGGCGTCAAGCTGATTGGCGCCACCGCCCACTACGTGGTGGAGGAGCTCGACGCCGGGCCGATCATCGAACAGGGCGTGGAGCGGGTCGATCACCGTCAGAGCATTCCCGACCTCGAACGTGTGGGTCGCGACATCGAGCGCATGGTGCTCGCCCGCGCCGTGGCACTACACCTCGATGACCGCGTGATCGCCGATCGCGGTCGAACGGTGGTTTTCTGAGGGGCGCGTGAGGCCTGGGACGCGCCTGGGGGACGACCTCGGCTAAAATGCCACCTCCTCAGGGATGCCCCCTTGATGAGCATTCTCGCGGGCCGTTAGCTCAACCGGCAGAGCAGGGGCCTCTTAAGCCCAAGGTTCCGGGTTCGATTCCCGGACGGCCCATTTCTGGAAATCGCTGCAAATCAGGACCTTTTTGTAACCGTTCAGTGGGTTGGGGGACATGATCGGGCGGCGTCGAATCTGGATATGTGGAGCGTGCTGAGGCGGAGGCGATCTACGACCAGGGCCGCGAGGTCGTGGTCGCGGTGC
>JBEKYV010000460.1:0-3244 GCA_049510515.1 Solirubrobacteraceae bacterium
GTCCAGTACTCGTAGCGCAACGGGGTTGCATGGTGCTGGCCGCCGTCCCACGTATTCAGCTGGTAGGCGTAGGTCTCCCCAGTCAGCAGGCAGTGAAAGCCGGCCCTGGCTGCCTGCACGAAGAAGTCTGTCTCCTCGCGGTAGCCGTTCACTGGAAAACCCTCGTAAAAGCGGACGCGGTCGAAGACCGTGCGGCGGACGAGCACCAGTGCCGGCAGGAATGGCGTCCGAACGGCGTGGAGCGGGAACGTGCGCGGCTCGTCCAGCGCGACTGCGCCCGCACGACGGGGAGCGCGTGCGGCGAGCTCGGCGGCGTCCGCATCGGTGCCGTCGATGTGCAGGATCGGGGCTCCCACGATGTCTGCGCCGAAGCGCTCGGCCTCCCGGCGGAGCACTTCGGCATAGTCGGAGGGGAAGCGGCAATCGTCCTCGCCGAACAGCACCCACTCGCCTCGCGCCGCGTCGATGCCGGTGTTGCGCGCCACCGCGACTCCCCGGTTCTGCGGGTGGCTGATCACCCGCAGCCGCTCGTCGGCGAATCCCCTGCAGACCTCGGCGGTGTCGTCGGTCGAGCCGTCGTCGACCACGATCACCTCCGTCACGCCGCGAATTGCAAGCATCGCGCCGAGATTCGTGCGGAGGGCACCGGCTCGGTTGTAGGTGGGCAGCACCAGGGAGATGCGCCCGTGCTCGTCCGTGACCACGCCGGCAGTCTAGCCGCGCCTCTACGATCCACTCGTGCCCGTGCGCTGCGGCGATGGATTCAACAACCCTCCCCGTGTGTGGGCGACGGGTCGGCTCTGTCGATGAGCGAACACTCGCCGGGACCGCGGCTTTCGGCCATCGGGGACGACCAGCCGAACCCACCGACGAGCGAGCCGCTGCGGATCGGCTCACGGCGACTAACGCTCGACGTCGCCGTGCAGATCGTCGCGCGCATCCTGAACCTCGCCCTGGGTGTCGTCGTGACGTTCGTGCTCGCGCGCGCGCTCGGGAGCAGCAGCTTTGGCCTGTGGTCGACGCTTTTCGCTGTCACCCAGATCACGAGCAGCTTCGGCGAACTGGGCCTTACCCAGATCGCGATCAGCCGTGCGGCCAGCGAGCCCGATCTCGAGCCCGAGTGGCTCGGCAGCCTGCTCTCGCTGCGCCTGCTGCTCGCGGTTCCGATCACCGTCGCCTCGATCGTTGCGGTGTTCCTTATCGTCTCCAGCCACGAGGGGCGGATCGCCGGGACGCTGCTCTCGCTCGTGCTGCTGGTGGGCGCCTTCGGCACGCTCGGCGTCGTGTTTCAACTGCGCGTGCGCAACCACATCACGATGGCGATCATGACCGTGAACAGCATCGTCTGGGGTGGGGGCGTGATCGTCGTGGCAATCCTGTCCGGGGGCATCGTCGCATTTGCCGCGGTGTTCCTCGCCGCCTCGATATTCACCAACACCCTCACCGCGGTGGTGGCTTCACGGGCGGCCGTCGTGCGATTGCGCGACACCCGGCGCCTGTGGCGTCCGCTGCTGCGCGTGGGGCTCGGATTGGGCGCGGCCGGCATCCTCGTGACGCTGTACGTCAAGCTCGACCAGATCCTGGTTTTCGAGATCGCGGGCAGCCATGAGGCGGGCCTGTATGCCGCAGACTACCGGCTGCTCGACCAGATCCAGTTCATCCCGCTTTCGCTGATGACCACTCTCTTTCCGCTGATAGCGGCGGCCTATCCCACCTACCGTGAGCGGGTGCGCGAGCTGCTCCAGATGGCCGCCGAGTACCTCGCGATGGCATCGCTGCCGATTTTGGCGTTCACGATCGTCGCCGCGCGTCCGATCGTGACCCTCCTGTTCGGCGGGCAATTCGCCCCGGCGGCCCCGGCGCTGCCGGTTCTGGCCGGCGCGTTCGTCTCCATCTCCTTTGGTTATCTCGTGGGCAACATGGTGGTGGTGCTCGAGCTCCAGTATCTCTTCCTGCGTTTTGCGGCGATCGGGTTGGCTATCAATGTGGTGCTCAACCTCTTGTTCATACCGCACTACGGATTCCTGGCGGCCGCCTGGATAACGCTGCTCACCGAGGCGACGGTGATGTCGATGAGCATGCGCAGGGTGCTGCGAGCGCTCGAGATGCGCCCGCGCCTGCGGCGTCTGGCGCGTGTATTGCTCTGCGCGCTGGCGATGGGCGTGGCCGTGTGGCTGGCTCGCATGGCTGGCGTGCCGCTGGGGGGGCTCGTGGCGATCGCCGCCGTTACCTATCTGCCGAGCCTGATGCTTCTGGGCGTGCTCAGCCTCGATGAGCTGCGGTCGGTGCTGCGCAAAGAACCGCTCGCTGGGGCGGGCTAGGCCGGAAGGCTGCCGGGGCTCGAGAGATCTATCTCCTCGGGTGTGCTTGCCAGCTCGTCGATCCGCAGCGCATGCACGCAGCCCCACAGCATCGCAACGAAGAAGATGAGGAACGCGAGGTCCCAGAGAAGGTAATCGTAGAGGCCTTGGGCCATGAACCCGACGAGCGCGGCGGCGAACCCGGACGCGCGCACGGCCGAGGAGCCGCCCTTGCCATGTTTGATCACCAGCAGGACCGGAGAGGCGATGAGCAGCCAAAAACCGGCCAGTCCGAGCCATCCCGTGTCCAGGCCAATCTGAACCGACGTCTCTTGAGCGTGAAAGAAGGGCTGGTGGACGTACGCGGTACGGACGTAGCTGGTGACGTAATAGTGGAAGTTTTCGTAGCCCAGTCCAAATAGATGATTGGTCAGCGCCTGCTCGCCGGCTTTCTGTATTGCAAAGCGAGTCTTGTCCTCGCCCAGAGATCCATTTGACTGAGCGACGCGGTGCTCGAGCGTCACGATCTCGGAATGTGGCGTTACGGCGAACGCGGCCACGATGAATACCGCGATGACGACGATGACTCTGCCGAACACCGAGGCGCGCCGCATGTTGAGCACCGCGAGCATAACCCATCCAGCACATAGTGCGACGAAGCCGCCGCGCGAAGTCGACGCGGCGAGGCCCACCAACATCAAGACCATCGCTGCTCCGAACGCGCTTACGCGAAGCAGCCTATGTTCTTCAAGGGCAACGAGGATCTCGGCGGTCGCGAGCGTCGAAGCCATGGCGATGTAACCGGCATATACGGTGTAGTAGGAGAAGAAGGAGTTGGGAACACCCGTGTCAAACGGTTCGCCGACGATTGCGTAAACGCCCGCCTTTTGGAGAAAGCCGAAGAACACCACGATCACGGCAGAGCCGACGAAGATGTCAACCAT
>JBEKYV010000461.1:0-3834 GCA_049510515.1 Solirubrobacteraceae bacterium
AGGGTCTCTGACGCTCCCAGGGTCGGTGGGTTCGAGGAAGGTCGAGCCTGCCAGCACCTCGATTTCAGCCGCTGGGGTGTGCTGTCCGCGTTCGCCGAAAAGACAGTGCGCAGCGGTTGCCACATGCGTGGCGTCGAGGATCACCCCGCCGCAGAAGAAGCCCTTTGCGGGGGATCCGGCGTGCGGGTTGTACAGCGCCACCTGGAAGGGGAATTCGGTGATCGACGCGACGCTACCGTCGACGATGCTGGCGTTGGCAACGGGGTTGGGTTGGGCCCGCAGAGGACTACCCTGCGCAGGCGCCGAGCCAGCCGTACCCACTCCCAAGACCCAAAGCACGGCCGCCGTCGCCCCCGCAGCGCCAACGCGCCGGAGTGCGGAGCCAAGACCGTTCATCCCTCTCAGTTGAGAGTAGAGTACATAGACTAGGGATGCAACCCATGCTACGGGAAAACACGTAGACGTCCATCGAAGGTCTCTCACTCACATTGCGTCGGCGATACGCAAACGTCTGCAAACCGTGAGGGCTACCCCCGTGGCGACCGTATTCGCCCGCGACGACACCTGGGGTCGCAACGCCCGTCCCTCTCCCTGACGGGCAGGATCCCGCCCGCATCTCCTGTGAGACCGATTCACCTGCGACGGGCCGCCCTCGACCCTGCCTCGCGGGCCGGCCAGGCCTACAGCTGCGCCAGCTCGGCGGTGATCTCGCTGACGGCCGACTTGGCGTCGCCGAACAGCATCGAGGTCTTGGGGTCGAAGTACAGCTCGTTTTCGATCCCGGCGAAGCCGGGGTTCATCGAGCGCTTGATCACGATGATCGAGCGGGAGTCGTCCACTTCGAGGATCGGCATGCCGTAGATCGGCGAGGACGGCGTGTTGTGGGCCGCCGGGTTGGTGACGTCGTTGGCGCCGATCACCAGCGACACGTCGGTGCGCTGGAACTCGGGGTTGATGTCGTCCATCTCCTTGAGCTGGTCGTAGGGCACGTCGGCCTCGGCGAGTAGCACGTTCATGTGCCCCGGCATCCGCCCCGCCACCGGGTGGATCGCGTATTTGACGTCCACCCCGCGCTGCTCCAGCTCGGAGGCCAGCTCGCGCACCGCGTGCTGGGCCTGGGCGACCGCCATCCCGTAGCCGGGAACGACGACCACGCGGGAGGCGTAGGCGAGCTGGATCGCGGCGTCGGCGGCGGTGGTGGAGCGCACCGTGCCGGCGTGCTCGCCCGCACCCGAAGCGCCCTCCACGGCACCGCCACCGCCGAAGCCGCCGGCGACGATCGCGGGGATCGAGCGGTTCATCGCGGTGGCCATCAGGTTGGTGAGGATCGTGCCGGAGGCGCCCACGATCATCCCCGCGACGATCAGAGCGGGGTTGTTGAGCGCCATCCCGGTGGCGGCCGCGGAGAGGCCGGTGAAGGCGTTGAGCATCGAGATCACCACTGGCATGTCGGCGCCGCCGATCGGCAGCACCACGGCGTTGCCGAGCAGCGCGGCGACGATCAGCATGCCGATGAACAGCAGTTCGGAGTGCGCGCCCGCGACCAGGTCGATGCCGGCGGCGAGCGCCAGGATCAGCAGCACGGCGTTGACGCCCTGCTGGGCGCTGCCGAAGGAGATCGGGCGCCCGGGGATCACTTCCTGGAGCTTCCCGAAGGCGATGTTGGAGCCCCAGAAGGAGATCGAGCCGACGATCGCGGCGAACACCGAGAAGATCGCCACGTACGTCGGGGGCCCGCCGGCGCTGATCGTGACGCTGCCCGTTTCGCCCAGCAGATGGATCGTGTGCGAGCCGTAGGTCGAGCCGTAGTGGCGGAACTCCACCCACGCGATCAACGCCACCGCGCCGCCGCCGACGCCGTTGAAGAGCGCCACCATCTGCGGCATCGCGGTCATCTTCACGTTGCGCGCCGCCGGGATGCCGACGGCGGTGCCGAGCGCAATGCCGAGCGCGATCAGGCCCCAGTTGCCCTCGCCGGGGCTGAGCAGCGTGGCGACCACGGCGATCGCCATGCCGACGGCGGCGGTGCGGTTGCCGCGCACCGCAGTCGTCGGACCGGAGAGCCCGCGCAGGCCCTGGATGAAGAGCGCGAAGGCGACGATGTAGAGGACGTAGATGAAGCTTTCGCTCTGCAGGAAGGTGGTGGCGAGGGGGGCCTGGATCACGAGCCTCCCCCCTCTTTGCCGTCGGCCCCGGAGCCCGCTCCGGGGCCGTCTGCGCCGCCGGCCCCACCGCCCGCGCCACCACGCTTGGCGGCCGGCTCGACCTCGGCCTTGGGGGACGGCTTCGGCTTGGACTTGAACATCTCGAGCATCCGGTCGGTCACCAGAAAGCCGCCGACCACGTTGATCGTGCCGAACGCCACGGCGATCACCAGCAGCCCCTTGCTCAAGCCGTCGAGGCCCGGAAGGCCGAGCAGGATCAGGCCGCCGAGCAGCACGATCCCGTGGATCGCGTTGGTGCCCGACATCAGCGGGGTGTGCAGCGTGTTGGGCACCTTGGAGATGACCACGAAGCCGATGAAGCCGGCGAGTACGAGGATCGCCAGGTTGGTGGTGAAGACGGAGGCGAGGATCATGCTGCGGCCTCCACAGCGGCCTTGGCACCCGGGTTGACGATCTCGCCCGCGCGCACGATGCAGGCGCCCTTGACGATCTCGTCCTCGAAATCGAGGTTCAGCGCCCCGCCCTCCCCCACCAAAAGCTCCAGCAGAGCGAGCACGTTGCGCGCGAACAGCGCCGAGGCGTGCTCGGGCAGCGTCGCGGGGAGGTTGAGCGGGGCGAGGATGCTCACGTCGTGGCGCACCACCGTCTGCCCCGGCTCGCACAGCTCGCAGTTGCCCCCAGCTTCCCCGGCGAGGTCCACCACCACCGACCCCGGCTTCATCCCTTCGACGGCCTCCTCCGTCACCAGCTTCGGCGCGGGGCGGCCGGGCACGAGCGCGGTGGTGATGACCACGTCGAAGCCCTTGATCGCATCGGTCAACGCCTGCTGCTGGCGGGCGCGCTCCTCCTCGGTGAGCTCGCGCGCGTAGCCACCCTCGCCGGAGGCCTCGAGGCCGAGGTCAAGCCACTGGGCGCCCAGCGAGCGCACCTGCTCGGCCACCTCGGGGCGTACGTCGTAGCCGGTGGTGCGAGCCCCCAGCCGTTTGGCGGTGGCGATCGCCTGCAAACCCGCCACGCCGGCCCCCAGCACGAGCACCTTCGCCGGCGGGATCGTGCCCGCGGCGGTCATCAGCATCGGCGGGAGATCCGCGGGATCGCCTCCATCGCCAGCGCCGTCGCCTTCGCGGCGGCGAGCGCACTCGTGCAGGCCGGACTGGTGAGCGGTGCGAGGAAGCCGATCAGCAGCGATCCCTCCCCCAACAACCCGATCTCCCCGGCGCTCGGCGGCGAGATCGTGACTACCACGTCGGCGCGCCACACCGACGCGGCGTCGTCGGTCAACTCCGCGCCGGCATCAGAGAAGGCGCTATCGGGCAGCAGCGCGCCGGCACCCGCGCCACGCTGCACGAGAACCTCCAGTCCTCTGGCCTTCAGCTTGCCGACCACCTCGGGCACGAGCGCCACCCGGTGCTCACCCGCTGCAGTCTCCTTCGGTACGCCAACCCGCATCTGAGGTGGGGCAAGGTATCCGATCGCGCGGACGCGCGCCACCCCGGTGGATCATCTGCGAGACTCAAAGCGCGTATGACGGTCAACCTCACCCGCATCTACACCAAGCTCGGAGACGCTGGCGAGACTCATCTCGGCGACATGAGCCGTGTCTCCAAGCTGCACCCCCGCGTGGAGGCGTACGGCACGGTGGACGAGCTCAACGCGATGCTGGGGGTGG
>JBEKYV010000462.1:0-3241 GCA_049510515.1 Solirubrobacteraceae bacterium
GGCGCGCGTGGGCGTCGGCGTTGCCGTGGGTGCGTCGCCCCCGTCTTGGCCGGCGTAGCGTGCGGGGCCGGGGGCAGGCGTCGGGCGTTGGCGTCGGGTCGTGCTGGGCCGGGCCGTCGTCGCGGCGTCGGCACTCGCGTGGGGGCGTCGGCGTTGCCGAGGGTGCCTCGCCCCCGGCGCGGCGTGCGGGCGCCGGGGGTCAGCGCGGAGCGGTCGCGCCGCCTGCCCCTGCGTGGCCCCCGGATCGCGGCCCGGGCTCGGGGTCGGCCGGCGTGGGGCGGCGTGGGCGCTGGGGCGTGGCTTGTGTCGGCTTGGCTATGATCGCACGTCGTTTCGCTGCTCGTTCTGCCGCCTTGCGGCACGAACTTCCCGGGCAGTAGCGGGCGTCAGCGCGGGTGTTCGCCGGTAGGGGTCCGCCGCACCATTCGCAGCGACGTAGATTCTCGCCACGCTGGTCACGCTCGCGTAGGTACACGGTGAGCCGCTTGGATGGTTCGGCCGGCACTCCTAGACCCCAGCGTTCGAGGTTGGTAGCGGCGTGGGCGCACGCGATCTCAAGATAGGTGTCTTCATGCTTGCGGGGCCGCGCTCCGCGGAGCGCGTTGTAGACGGAACTGCGAGGGATGTCCTGAGTGATAGTGATAATCGTCCGCGCGCCTATGTCTCTGAGTATCGGTAGTACAAGCCCCCATCGGTCGGCGCGGGTGCTGTAGTCGTTGCGGTAGTCACCAATATCTGAGACTTGGCCGGTGGAGCGCTCGATGATCTTGTTACCCTCCTTACCTGTTAGCAGTGTGCTGGAGGGGTTCGAGTTGATCGGTCGGCGTAGGAGGAGTCCGTGGGTATGGCTGGTAGCCGGCTGGCCGTCGGGCGTGAGGCTCTTGTGCTCGGGCCGGCGTGTGTAGCGACCCAGCACCGTTGCGAGGGTGTCGATTACGATGGAGCCCTTTGCGAGCGCGTCCGTGAACCGCTCGGGTTCGTGCCGGTCCTGTGCTGTAGTGACAGTAATCGGCTGACCGTTCGAGCGGTCATACCAGGCCACGTCGGTCCACCGCTCGGGGCGTGACTCGTAGGTAGCCGTGGGCTTGCGGTCTGTGGGGAAGGCTGGGGCGGGGTGGGCGATCAGCCCGAAGCTACCTGGGCGGACTTGTTCCTCGCGGGGGCGTGAGCTGTTGTAACCCTTGAACCAGCCGGCGAGAGTGGGGCTTGAGATAGTGAAACGGGTGAGCGCGTAGCGCCCGGCCCACGCTGGCTGCTCGCGCGGCGCGTTGAGCGCTTTGGCAAGAATCCACTCCCACGTTTCTCGTATCCAGACGCGCCGCTGTTTATCGTCGCGTGATGGGCGCTCGGGGTCGCTGGTGGTGGGATCGAGGTAAAGACCAAGCCCGTGCTCTGACCAGTCGGTCAGCGGGTCAACATCGCCGTCCGTGTCGTCGGCCGGCTGGTCGTCATGGTCTTTGACTGTGACGATATCCGGCGTTCCGTCCCGGCGTGCGCGGTATAGGAGATAGCGCTTGGCGCTAATCGCGTAGCAGTAGAGTTGGCGGTCGAGGCTTTCGTGCTCGACCTTCCACGGTTCGAGCAGTTTGGGGTCATACGGGTTGAGTTGCGCGAAGCGATCCAAGACCCCGCGCACGGTTTTCCACGTAAGCGCATGGATTGTCTCGCCCTGCCCGGTTTTGCAAGGTATACGCCCTCCCTGCCGTTGGGCGACAATTGCCATGCTATCGGTGTCGCAGAATGCGTAAGTACCCCCGGCGTCGCAGATAAGGCGCTCCAGGGTGGCGAGGATCAGCCTGGCTCCGGCGGTAATCGAGCACGCGACGGGCGGGAAGCAAAACGGCCCGGGGTCCTCGGGCGTGCTGGTGTGATCTTCTCGCGGGTCGGGGTCGGGGCCGTGGACTGTGACCGGCGCCTGCTCGGGAAGATCGCGGCGGTCAAAGCGGGCAAGCGAACCGTATGCGGTGGCGTTCGCGGTGATCTTCAGGAACAGCTCAAGACGCTT
Source organism: Solirubrobacteraceae bacterium (assembly GCA_049510515.1). Lineage (GTDB taxonomy): Bacteria > Actinomycetota > Thermoleophilia > Solirubrobacterales > Solirubrobacteraceae > Palsa-744. The sequence goes on from JBEKYV010000462.1 coordinate 2,006, forward strand.
GCGCTCCTCGGCGGACAGACTCCCATCGTTCTTGACTCTCGCGCGCTGCTCGATCATCACTAGGAACGGGTCGCGCTCGCCAGTCGGGTCAAGCTCAGGGCCCCCCCTGAGCGCCACCGGGCGCAGCCCGTCTTGGATGCCTTCGCCGACGATGCGGATTGCCTGTGTGACCGTGGGCGGTTTGTCGCAACCGAGCAGCGTTGCGGCGATCACGTCTGGTAGCGCGTACCACAGTCCACCATCGTAGGTCAGCGGGTTCAGGCCGATTCCGAGGTCCGGCGTCCCAGGCCGATAGGTGGCACGGACTGGCAGGATATCTCCGTCGGGCTCGATCTGCACGAGCGTCACGCCAACCTCTGCCCATAGCTCACGGGTCAGACAACGGTCAAGCAATCTCGGGTCGGCGAGCAGTGCGCGCACCTCCACGGTTGCATCGACGGTTCGAGCACCTGCCGCCCGCAAGAGTTTCCATGTTCCAAGTAGCGCGCTGACCGCAGGGTACATCGAAGTGAAGTCAACGTGAACCACCGGGACAGGCGTGCGGACAATCCGCGCCTCCGCACGCCCACCGTAGAACGCACTCATCGCAAACCCAAGCACATTCTCACCTATGCCACCATCGCCGGGCTTCTCGTTAGTTGGCGGTGGGTAATGGTCAGGTTCACCCCAGCCAAGTTGCGAGTTGGTTAGGCCCGTGAACTTCGCCAACGGGCGCTCCACGCCCATCGTGGCCAAGTAGCGAGCACCGACCGTCGCCGGCGAATACAACTTGTGCGAGGCCAGATCGATCCCCTCATGCTGCGCCAACTCGGCGAGAGTGTTCCGGTACAGCTGCGCAGTGTGCCGCACGTCCTGTAGCGCATAGTCGATCAGCTCCCTGGTGAGCAGGTTGTAATCAACACCGCTCTTTTCGTAGGGGTCACCGAACGCAGCGCACGCGCTCTCCAGCGTGTAGGAGCGGTCCGTCAGGGCGAACGCAAGGGTTCGCAGGTCGATAAAGCGAGCGGTCGAGCCCTTGGCATCCGCGTCACCTTTCTTGAGGCTACCCCACCCAAACAATGTGCGGCGAGGGTCGATCGCCTTCATCAACAACCGTGGACGGTGGCGCATGTCATGCCAGTTGCCGTCTGGGTCGAATGTGCCCCAAAGACCGAGGGACCAGCCACCGCGGTAGTAGCCGCGGCCTGGCGCCCAATATGACGCTAGCCGGGCGAGGTCGAACGGTAAATTGAAGCC
>JBEKYV010000463.1:0-3239 GCA_049510515.1 Solirubrobacteraceae bacterium
CGTACCTGCATTTGTTCGTCCCTTCGCGATCACCGGCGCAAGGTGTTGTTCGGCAAAAGGGGGCAGCTTCTCACCCAGCGCCAGTTCCAAGTGGTACCACGCACTCAAGCTGGCTTCGTCATCGAGCTCTCGTTCGACCAGGCGTTCCCTCAGCGCTGTAGTGCGCCTGGCGATCGCCCGGTCGGCAGAGTTCTCGTATTTGCCCAACAGCGTTTCGAGGTTGCCCTGCACGGCCTGCTTGCTGCGAGCTTCCTCGGCTTCTTCCAAGCTCTTGCTTCCGGGCGGCAGCCGGTGGAACCCGCTCGCCGCCCAAGCCCTCATTTCGGGGCACGCGGCGACCGGCGGGCCCTCGAGTCCTTCGCGGCGCCGCATCGCCGCCTGGTGAGCGAGCGCAGTGATCGTGGGATCACTCCAGGTCAGCCGGTCGGCCGTGGCGATATACGCGTCGTAAGGGCCGTGGAGAACGCGGGCGCCCGCAGCGACAATCGTCTTGTCGATCTCCAGGTCGATTGTGCTCTTCTCGTGTTCGCTGCGTGCACGTTCGCCCTGGACGCGCCCCGAAAACCTCGGCCTCGACCTGGGCGGCTCTTCTTCGACCACCGATTCGTCCGGCACTCCACGAAGCGCTCCCCTGCATTCGTCGCCGAGGACTTTGGCGGCATGCGCGACCGCGGCGTCGGTGGACCGGGAACGAGCCAAGATCGCCTTCAAAAGCTCATATTCGGCATCGAGCAGCGCCCTGGTCGCAGCCTGGTCGCCCGACACGATCGGCACAGCCGCGGTCGCTCGCTCCACCGGGCCGGCCGCCCCTGACGCGCCGGCAGGCACGGCGAGAACGAGCGCTAAAAGCCCCGCGACGACCCAACGACGACTTCGGCTTACGTCCACAGACCGGGAGCCTACCGATACGAGGACTTCGCGCGGTTTGACGATGCTCCCACCACCAACTCCAGGCATGGTCCCAGCCGGCCTTGATCCATGAGTTGGAATCGCCGACTTTCGCTGTAGTATGATGCCGCCGACGAGCTGCGGCGGAGAGCCAGAGGAGCGACACCCAAGATGAGGGCGGCGAGGAAAATCCGCCGGTCAGCCCGCACGACGGCCTCCTCGCACCCCTCCCCGGCGGACGCGCACTGGACCTCGGCGGAGACAGTGGGACCGTCCCGCCAGCCGCCGAAATCTATACGCCGGGCAAGCACGCGTGCACCGTCGCCCAAACGAACCCGGACCAGGCTCTTCACACATCTTGCGCAGCGTGGCATCCGGCGCGATTCGCGATATGTCTTATCCGTGATCTACCCGCCTGGGAGCGCCGAGCACTCAGTCGTTGAGCATCCAGGCAATGAAGGGCGCGGGGACTGCCCACACGTCGCCGCTGGTGTCGAGCAGGCCGCGCGAGGCGAGTACTCCCGCGCCGAGGGCCGCGCGTACGGTGAGCGCCTCGCGCTTCCAGCCGGCGTCGATGTACTTTCCCTCGAAGCCCAGCCTGCCGATGCGGGGGCCGCAGAAGTCGACCTCCTTGCCGGAGGTCTTCTGGTACATGACGTCGCTGAAGTGCGCGTAGGAGCCTGGCTGCTCGCGCTCGATGTTGCGCAGCAGCTCGATGCCCAGCTGCTGCTCGCTGAGGACCGAGGCGTCGGCCTCGGCGAGCGCGCCCTGGCTGCGCAATGACGCCAGGCGGGCCAAAAGGGGATCGATGAAGTAGTACTTGGACTGCGCCGAGAGCTTTGGTGTGTTGCCCTCGCGCCGGTGACAGGGCCACGCCAGATAGGCGAAGACGAGATCCTGCAGCCGCGCCTTGGCGGTGTGGTGGCTCTCCACGCCGATGTCCCCGCGCAGGGACTCGATCGCCAGCGGGCTGGCCAGGCTGCGGGTGAGGCGCGCGAGCATCGCCTGCACCTGGGCCGGGCTGGTGCCAGCGCCGCGCAGCGCCTCGCCGGCTGTCACGTCCCACAGCGCGCGCAGGAAGTCCTCCTGGACATCCCCGAGTGCCAGCTGGTCGCTGACAGCGCGAGGGAAGCCGCCCACCCGCAGATAGAGCTCCCAGGTGGACAGCAACACGTCCAGCCAGGGAAGCAGCTGGGTGAACGCGCCGTCGACCTCGGGCGACATGAAGTCGCGAGCCCTCACCGCATCCGGCCGAGGCAGCTCGTCCAACCCCACTGCCTGCGCGAATCGGCGAAAGCCCATCGGCAGCAGCAGACGATCCGAGTGGCCCGCGCCCCCGAGCCGGCCAGCCAGCTGCTTTTGCGCATCGGCGAGGTCACGCGCCGAGGACCCGGTCAGGACCACGCAGTCATCCCCGAACGCGGTGTTGTCGCGCAGCCACTTGATCGCCTCGGGCCATGCCGGGACGCTGGTGATCTCATCCAGGAACCAGTAGCGCTCCCCCTCCAACCCTCGCGTGAGCACCTCGCGCCCCGCGCTGACCAGGCGCTGCAGATCCCCGCGGCCAAGCTCATCGCACGCGAAATGGATGATGCTGCGAGGCTCCACTCCACTGTGGAGCAACCGTGAGATCGCTCGCTTGATCTCCAAGCTCTTGCCGACCCGCCGAGGTCCGCGCAGCACATACAGACCGTCGGGCACGACATCGGACAGCGGCGAAGGATCATAGGCGAGCGTGGTGGCCGCCAGGGCACGCAGGTCGCGGTCCTTGCGCTCCCACCCAGGGTCGCGCCACCACGCGTTCCCGGCCGCCAGAGCGCGCGTCAACTGACCCTCGTTCACGCCCACCACCCTAGCATAAACACCGAAAACCTATGGTATTTCGGCAGACAAACGCAGATAAGCCACCTATTATCGGCGCTGAAACGTCCGTCGCTCTGCAAAAGAATCGAGCCGCAGCCGCAATAGAACTGCAATACACACGCACCACCAAAAGCACGCCAACAGCACCCACAGGCCCCCAAGGGTCCGCAAAATACGGGCTTTCCGACCCCCGTCGGCAAATTTATATGGGGACCCTTCCCCAACAAATCTCCATCAAAAAACCCCCGCAAAACGGGGGCTCTGGGACCGGCGAGACAAATCTTTAATCGGGGCGCCCAGATTCGAACTGGGGACCTCGCCGACCCGAACGGCGCGCGCTACCAGGCTGCGCCACGCCCCGACGCAGACCCCAGTATCTCACACCGCGCCGAATCACCCGGCCCACGGCCCACCACACACACGAGCCAACCCAACGGCCCACCCCACACCGCACCACACCACACCGTCCCCGCGGGCATACCTCCGCC
>JBEKYV010000464.1:0-3239 GCA_049510515.1 Solirubrobacteraceae bacterium
TTCTCCGGCCGATCCCACCACCGGCAACCCTCCGGGCGATCGCACCCGCCACCTCACGCTGCTGGTGCGCGACGCGCGCGGCTGGCGCAACCTCTGCCGGCTGCTGACTCTGGCGCACGCCCACACGCGCGAAGGCCCCGGCCGGCGCGAGCGGGGCGAGCCATCGGTGAGCCTGGAGGCGGTGCGGGAGCACAGCGAGGGGCTGGTATGCCTCACCGGGTGTGCTGGCCGATCTGTGATCGGTCACGGCGTGCACGACGAGCCGACCGCGCGGCGGCTGCTGGATGCCTTCGGCCCGCACGGCCTGCGCGTGGAGCTGCAGCGCCCCTACGCCCGCCACGACCGCGCGCGCAACCGGGCGCTGCGGGCGCTCGCGCGGCGCCTCGGGGTGGCGTGTGTGGCCAGCGGCGACGTGCACGCCCACGCGCGCAACCGCGCCGAGCTGCAGGATGCCTTCGTGGCGCTGCGCCACCGCACCACGCTCGACGCCAGCGAGCCGTTACGGCGCGGCAACCACAGCCACGTGCTGGCCGCCCCCGCGGCGATGGCGGCGCGCTTCGCCGAGCACCCAGAGGCAGTGCGCGAGAGCGTGCGCCTCGCCGAGGAGCTGCGCTTCGACCTGACTCGCGATCTCGGCTACCGCTATCCCGGCTCGGAGGACCCCGGCGCGATGCGCCGCCTCGCGGAGCTCTGCCGCACGCGGCTGGAGGAGCGCTACGGCGACCACACCGCCGCCCGCGGGGGAGGATCGGGCAGGCGTGGAGGGGATGGTGGTCGGAGGAGCGGGGCAGTTCGGGGCCGGGGGAGCGTCGCGGCGGTGCTCTCCGAAGCCGCGGCGCGGCTGGAGCAGGAGCTGGGAATCATCGACGAGCTGGGGCTCGCGGGGTTCTTCCTGCTGCACCACGAGCTGCTGGAGCTGGCCCGCGAGGTCGCCGCCGAGGTGCGCGGGCCGGACTCCACCCGCGCGCTGCTTGCACCCGGCCGCGGCCGGGGCTCGTCGGTGTCGTCGATCGTCTGCTACCTCACCGGCCTCTCGCACATCGACCCGATCGCCAACCGCCTGTTACTCGGGCGCTTCCTGCACACCGGCCTCGAATCGCTGCCCGACATCGACCTCGACTTCCCGCGTGACATCCGCGAGGTGTTGATCCCCCGGGTGCACCAGCGTTACGGCAATGAGCGCGCCGCCCTGGTCGCCGCCTTCCCGACCTTTCGCGCGCGCGGCGCGATCCGCGAGCTGGGCAAGGTGCTGGGGCTGCCGCCGGGGGAGATCGAGCGCGTGGCCCGCGCGGCGGAGCACCATTGGAGCGCCGAGCATGACATCGATGGCGCGCTCGGCCGGGGGGAGAGAAGCTCGGGTGCGGGCTCCCCGGAGGAGGGCCGCTCAGGTGGAGATGGCGCGCCGCCCGCCTCCCCCCGCTGGGCGTGGCTCCAGCGCCTCGCCGCCGAGGCGTACGGGCTGCCCCGCCACCTCTCCCAGCACCCCGGCGGGATGGTGATCTCCACGCGGCCTTTGATCGACTGCTGCCCCGTGGTGCCCGCGGCGATGGAGGGCCGCCAGATGGTGCAGTGGGACAAGGACTCCTGCGCCGACGCCGGCTTCCTGAAGATCGACCTGCTGGGGCTGGGGATGCTCTCGGCCGTGGAAGGGTGCGTCGAGCTGATCGCCAGCGCGCGTGGGGAGAGGATCGACCTCTCTCGCATCCCCTTCGACGATCCCGCCACCTTCCGGGCGGTGCGCCGCGCGGACACCGTCGGGGTCTTTCAGATCGAGAGCCGCGCGCAGATGCAGTCGCTGCGGCGCACCCTCCCCGAGAGCCTCGACGACCTCACCGTGCAGGTCGCGATCGTGCGCCCCGGCCCGATCCAGGGCGGCGCGATCAACCCCTACATCGAGCGCCGCGCGCGGCTGCGCGCCGACCCCGCCTACGAGGTGCCCTACCCCCATCCCGCGCTGCGCCCGGTGCTGGAGAGCACGCTCGGCACCGTGATCTTCCAGGACCAGGTGATGGAGGTCGCGCAGGCGTTCGCCGGCTTCAGCGCCCGCGAGGCCGACGGGCTGCGCCGCGCGATGAGCCGCAAGCGCTCCCACGAGGCGCTGCAAAGCCACCGCGAGCGCTTCATCGCGGGCGCCCGCTCGCACGTCGGCGCCGACCTCGCCACCGCGCAGCAGGTGTGGGAGATGGTGGAGGGCTTTGCCGGCTTCGGCTTCCCCAAGGCGCACGGCGCCGCCTTCGGGCTGCTCGCCTACCAGTCCACGTGGCTGCGCGTCCACCACGGCCCCGAGTTCCTCTGCGCGCTGCTCAACGAGCAGCCGATGGGCTTCTACGCCCCCGACACGCTCTTGCACGAGGCCGAAATCCGCGGCATCCCCGTGCTGGGGCTCGACGTCAACGCCTCGGGGGTGGGGTGCACGGTGGAGGAGGTGCCCTCGCCGCCCCCCTCTCGGTGCGAAGTGGGGAAAGCGGACGGGGCGGTGGAGGAGATCGGCGCGGGGAGGACGCGCCTGGGCGTGCGCCTCGGCCTCGGCTACATCAAGGGCGTTCGCGCCGATGAGATCCGCGAGCTGGTCGCCGAGCGCGAGCGCGGCGGGCGCTTTCGCAGCCTTGGGGAACTGGCCGCGCGCTGTGGCGCCGGACGCCCGACGCTGGAACAGCTCGCATGGTCGGGGGCCTGCGATGGCCTTGTGAACGACGCTGCAACCTCCGCCAGGGACGCTCGCCGTCGCCTGGCCCTGTGGCAGCTGGGAATCGCCGCGCCCGGGCATGCGGCCGGCGAGGAGGGCACCCAGCTGGCGCTGCCGCTTGGGCTCCCCGAGGCTCCGCGCCTGCGCCCGCTCACCCGCTGGCAGCGCCTGATCGCCGACTACGCCACCGCCGGTGTCACGGTCGCCGACCACGTCATGGCGGCCCTGCGTCCCCGGCTCGCCGCGCAGATGCTCACCACAAGCGCCCAATTGGCCCGTCTGCCCCAGGGCTCGGCTGTGAGCACCGCCGGCCTCGTGATCGCCCGCCAGCGCCCCGGCACCGCCAAGGGCACGATGTTCCTGCTGTTCGAGGACGAGTGGGGCCACATCAACCTGGTCGTCCCGCGCGCTGTGTACGAGCGCCATCGCCCGCTCGCCCGCGCTGAGCCGCTGCTGCTCGCCCGCGGGCGGCTGGAGCGCAGCGCGGTCGAGCGCGTCGCCGGCATGGAGGAGGTGCCCCCGGTGGTGAACGTGATCGTGCGCGAGCTGGCCG
>JBEKYV010000465.1:0-3231 GCA_049510515.1 Solirubrobacteraceae bacterium
CTCCGGGCCATGTCCATCTGCCCGCGCAGGCGACACCCCTAATCGGTCGCGAGCGGGAACTTGCCGAGCTGATGGCGCTCGCTGATTCGGGCCGGCTGATCACCCTGACCGGAACCGGTGGGACGGGAAAGACCCGGCTCGGAATGGCGTTAGCGGCGGGTCTCGCCAACCGCTATCCGGACGGCGTGTGGTGGGTTCCGCTCGCCATGGTCAGCGAGGCGCGGCTGGTGCCAGCGGCGATTGCTGCGGCGCTCGGCGACATCGCGGATCTGCCGATGTATCTGCGCGGGCGAGCCCTGTTGCTCGTGCTTGACAACTTCGAGCAAGTGATCGAGGCAGCTCGCGCGGTCGCCGAGCTGCTCTCCGGCGCGCCGGGTTGCGGGGTGATCGTGACGAGCCGGGAACGGCTTGGGGTGGCCGCCGAGCAGGAGTACCCGGTGGCGCCGCTGTCTCCCCACGCCGCCGTCGAGCTGTTCACCGCGCGGGCGCGGCAGGTGAAGCCGGGCTACGAGCCGGGCGCCGGGATCGACGCGATCTGCGAGCGACTCGATCGGATCCCGCTCGCGCTGGAGCTCGCTGCGACGCGGGTCAAGCTCCTCTCCGAGCAGCAGCTCCTCACCCGGCTGGAGCAGCGGCTCCCACTCCTGGCCGGTGGCCGGCGCGACCTCCCCGAGCGCCACGCCACGATGCGCGCCACGATCGCCTGGAGCTACGACCTGCTCACCCAGTCCGAGCAGCGGCTGTTCACACGGCTTGCGGTGTTCGCCGGCAGCTTCGAGCTCGAGGCAGCCGAACAGATCTGCGGCGCCGATCTCGACGCCATGCGGTCACTGATCGACAAGAGCCTCGTGCGCCACGGCGAGGACAGCCGGCTCTTCATGTTGCACACCACGCGCGAATACGCTCTCGAGCAGTTCGACTCAAGCGACGAGCGCGACGAGATCCACGCCCGCCACGCGCGCTGGTACTTCGCGCGCGGTGTAGCTGATGGTGACGGCCCCCGCGAGGGCACCGAGGATGTGATTCGGCTGCGCCGGGACGCCGCCGATGTCGGACTCGCGCTCGCCTGGGCGCTTGACCACGACATCGCCGCCGCACTCCCACTCGCCGATGCCGTCTTCACGTCCTGGTTAGGGGCCGGACGGATCCGCGAATTAGAGCGGTGGTACGAGCGGGCGCTGGCCGATCCGAGCGCGCTGTTGCCGGGAGACCGCGCCAAGGCTCTCGCCGGGCTCGGCCGCGCGCTGGTCTTCCTCGAGCGCCTCGAGGAGGCGCGGCCGGCATTAAGAGAGGCGCTCACGCTCTACCGGGACGCCGGCGATGAACGCGGCGAGACCCTCGTGCTGCTCCGCCTCGGCGGCGCCGAGTTCATCGCCGGCGCGCCGAAGAGCACCCTCGCATTGGCGGGGCAGGCGCTTGCGATCTATGAGCGCCTCGACGACGCGCCGGGGATCGCCCGCACCCTGCACCAGATCGCTGAGGCTCTCCGGGACCTCGGCGATTTCCAGCGTTCCGCCGAGCTGTTCGCCCGTTCGATCGAGATCCGGCGCACAAACGGGCTCGGCGATAGTGCGGCCACAGTGCACAGCCTCGGCGACCTCCATCTCGACGCGGGCGATATGCCCACCGCCGAGCGCCACTACCGTGAGGCGCTCGCAGCCGGCCTGCAAGAGGGAGACGTGCGGTTGGGGGCGTACTGCCTCGCGGGTCTCGCCTGCGTCGCCGCGCGAAACGACGACGCAACCGCGGCCGGCCGCCTGTGGACTCTCGCCGAGCGGCTCGAGCACCAGATCGGCTTCCGAATGGTTGCGGCCGAGCGAGTCCGCTACGAGCGGAACCTCACCCCACCACTCACCAACACCGACGAGTACCGCGCCGGCATCGCGGACGCAGCAAACATCGACCCGCTCACCGCAGCCGCCGAGATAGTCAAGCGGTAGCGCGACAGACGCGGTCGAGAAAGAAGTCGATCGCGCCGAGACCGCCACCAACCTGCCATCGCGGCAACCGAATCCTGCAAGCCGGAGAGCAGCAGTGGTGCCGCCGGCACGCTCGTTTTCCGTGTCGGACACAGGCCGCCACGCCGCCGGCCAGCGGCGATACCCGCGCCAAGCACGAATGCGGGTGTCGGGCGGCGTTCACTAGAGACGGGCTCGTCGCCAGAGCAGGCGCCTTCGTCGGCGGCTGCACCACGGCCGAAAAGGCCGACGTGCGAGCGCCAGCCCGCCGATGGCCGGGCTCCTAAAACGAGACCCATGTCCCGAGACACCGGAGACACATGTCCCGAGACATCACATGAAGCCGGAGAGGGGACTCGAACCCCTGACCTATCGCTTACAAGGCGACACGTCGGTCGCCTGAATACGCCCACTATGCCTGCAAATGAGCATGCTTCAGGACAGGGCGCTAGAGTCGAGTTTCGGCTGATTTCGGCTGATTTCGGCTGGCTTCGGGACAACGGGGCCCTCCGTTGTCCTTAACGCTCTTCGGTGCGTCGTCCCAGGTTGTCCGCGTGCCGAGGCTTGCCTCTCACGGTCATGCTCAGGCGTCTCAGTCTTAGCCACTAGATGGATCGCTCAGTCGTCCAAGGCCCAGCCGGGCGACTGTGCGTCGACGTGGACGGCCGCGATTGCGACGAGCTCATCGACCGCTGCGCATGAAGCTTCGATGTCGTCGGCAGGAACGAACCCCGCTGCGTAGGAGGCGAGGTTTCGAGAGGCCCGACTGTCCTCGAGCGTTGCGAACAGACGCCGATTGTCGCCACGTAGGAGCGTCTCGGCTTGCTCCAGGCGAAGGCGATGGCTGCCGTCACTGCCGACGATGCGCTTGCCGTTGATGCTGAGGATCGCGTCGCAAGCCGCCATTGCGGCGCTGTGAAGAAGGATCATGCGGCTGGCAGGGGTGTTTCAGATCTTGCACCGTCCGCGAGCAGTTCGCGGGCGCGCTCCATGAATGCTCGCGCGCCCCATACGTCGATCTCGACCGGTTCGACGCGTGCGTCAGGCACTGCGTCTACTCTCGTCGCCGAGGTTACCGATCACGTCGACGTGAGGGCCTTCGATGATGCCGCGAAAGAACGGGTGCCCTTGGGCCACCTGGGTGCGAAGCTCCGAAGGCGAGACGACCGTGACATCGACTTCGCGACCGATCGCTCGGCCAGCGCGTCGAGCTGCGTCTTTCGCGCCTTTCGACACGTCGTCGCCCACTACGAGTAAATCGAGGTCGCTGTCG
>JBEKYV010000466.1:0-3230 GCA_049510515.1 Solirubrobacteraceae bacterium
CCGGAGCGCATCGGCGCGATGCTGGGCGAGCTGGGTGAGTTGTTCGAGCGCGGTGTGCTGGAGCCGCTGCCGCTCACGACCTGGGATGTGCGTCGCGCGCCGGAGGCCTTCCGCTTCCTCAGCCAGGCGCGCCACACCGGCAAGCTGGTGCTGCGGATGCCGGTGCCGGTGGACCCGCACGGCACGGTGCTGATCACGGGTGGCACCGGCGGCTTGGGCGCGCTGCTGGCGGCCCACCTGGTTGCCGAGCACGGCGTCGGCTCGCTGCTGCTGGCCAGCCGTCGTGGCCCGCAGGCCGACGGCGCGCGGGAGTTGCAGGCGCGCCTGGAAGCGTTGGGGGCGCGCGTGGAGATCGCTGCCTGCGACGTGAGCGATCGCGAGCAGGTGGCCGCGCTGCTCGCCAGGGTCCCGGCCGAGCACCCGCTCGGCGCGGTTGTGCACACCGCAGGTGTGATCGACGATGGCACGATCGATGCGCTGAGCCCTGAGCGGATCGACGGGGTGCTCGCCCCGAAGGTCGACGGTGCGCTGCACCTGCACGAGCTGACCGCCGAGGCGGACCTGTGGGGGTTCGTGATGTTCTCCTCGATCGCGGGCGTGTATGGCGCTCCGGGCCAGGGCAACTACGCTGCCGCCAACGCGTTCCTCGACGCGCTCGCGGGGTACCGGCGTGCGCGGGGGCTGCCCGCGAGCGCGATGGCGTGGGGGTTGTGGGCGCAGGAGAGCGCGATAACCGGTGAGCTTGGGGATGTCGATCGGGCGCGGATCGAGCGCTCGGGTGTCCGCCCGCTGTCGGCCGCGGAAGGGCTCGAGCTGTTCGATGCCGCGCGCGCGCTCGACCTGGCGCTCACGATCCCGGCGCGTCTGGATATCGCCGCGGCGCGCGGTTTGGCGCGCGCCGGTGTGGTACCGCCGCTGCTGCGTGGCCTGATCCGGACGCCCGTGCAGCGCGCCCGAGCCGGCGCCGGCTCATTCCTCGCGCGCCTGACGGGTGTCCCCGCGGCCGAGCGTGAGCGGGAGGCGCTCGAGCTGATACGGGCCGAGATCGCCACCGTGCTCGGCCACCGCTCCGCCACGGATGTGGACCCCGACCGTGCCTTTACCGAGCTCGGCTTCGACTCGCTGTCGGCGGTTGAGTTGCGCAACCGCCTCGCGGCCGCCACCGGGCTGCAGCTGCCGGCGACGCTGACCTTCGACTACCCCAGCGCGCACACGCTCACCAACCACCTGCTCAGCCTGCTGGGCGAGCTGGGCGAGACGGCTCCGGCGCTGGAGCTGGAGCTCGACCGGCTGGACGCGCTGCTGGCCGCCGCCCCCGAGGACGAGTCCGAGCGCCGGCGGGTGAGCGCCCGGCTGCAGGAGCTGCTCGCGAGACTGGGTGGCACGCCGCAGGGGGAGGATGGAGTCACCGTCGCGGAGCGACTCCAAGCGGCCTCCGACGACGAGATCTTCGGCTTCATCGACAACGAGCTGGGCGGCTGATGGCGAGCGACGAGCGCCTGCGCGAGTACCTCAAGCGCGTCACGATCGAGCTGCACGACACGCGCCTGCGCCTGCGCGAGGAGCAGGAGCGCGCGCGCGAGCCGATCGCGATCGTCGGGATGAGCTGCCGCTACCCGGGTGGCGTGACCTCGCCCGAGGAGCTGTGGGAACTGGTCGCGCGGGGCGGCGATGGGCTCTCCGGGCTCCCGGCCGACCGCGGCTGGGACCTCGAGCGCATCAACGCCGCCGCCGGCCACGCGAACGGCAACGGCCGCGAAAGCGGCTTCCTACACAGCGCGGGCGAGTTCGACCCGGCCTTCTTCGGGATCAGCCCGCGCGAGGCGCTGGCGATGGATCCCCAGCAGCGCCAGTCGTTGGAAATCGCCTGGGAGGCGTTTGAGGACGCCGGGATCGACCCGGCCTCCGTGCGCGGCAGCCAGGTGGGCGTGTTTGCCGGGATCACCAGCCAGGACTACGGCCGGGGGATGGAGGGCTCGATCGGGGACGGCGCCGCGGAGGCGCTCGCGGGGTATCTGGTGACCGGCGCGCTCACCAGCCTGGTGTCGGGCCGCGTCTCCTACGCGCTTGGGCTGGAGGGGCCGTCGCTGACAATCGATACCGCCTGCTCCTCCTCGCTGGTGGCGCTGCATCTTGCCTGTGGGGCGCTGCGCGCGGGCGAGTGCTCGCTGGCGCTGGCGGGCGGCGTGACGGTGCTCTGCACCTCGACCGTGTTCGAGGAGTTCGCGCGCCAGGGCCTGCTCGCGGCCGACGGGCGCTGCAAGTCGTTTGCCGACGCGGCCGATGGAACCACCTTCTCGGAGGGCATCGGCGCGGTGCTGCTGGAGCGGCTGTCGGACGCCCGGCGCAACCGCCACCCGGTGCTGGCAGTGGTGCGCGGCAGCGCCGTCAACCAGGATGGCGCCAGCAATGGCCTGACGGCCCCCAACGGCCCCTCCCAGCAGCGCGTGATCCGCCAGGCGTTGGCGAGCTGTGGACTCTCGGCCGCCGACGTGGACGCGGTCGAGGCGCACGGCACCGGCACGATGCTGGGCGATCCGATCGAGGCGCAGGCGCTGATCGCGACCTATGGCCAGGGGCGCGAGCAGGGCAGCCCGCTGCGGCTGGGCTCGATCAAGTCGAACATCGGCCATACGCAGGGGGCGGCGGGGGTGGCGGGCGTGATCAAGATGGTGCTCGCGATGCGTCACGGGCTGTTGCCGCGAACATTGCACGTGGATAAGCCCTCGTCCCATGTGGAGTGGGAGGAGGGGGGGGTGGTGCTGTTGACCGAGCCCCAGCCGTGGGCTGCCAACGGCCGGCCGCGCCGCGCGGGTGTCTCCTCGTTCGGGATCAGCGGCACCAACGCGCACGTGATCCTCGAAGAGGCGCCCGCACCCGCCGAGGTGCGGGACGGCGACGAGACGGCCGTCGCCGAGCGCCGCGCGCTGCGGGCCGGGGTGGTGCCGTGGGTGATCTCGGGGCGGGGGCAGGCGGGCCTGCGGGGTCAGGCCGAGCGGCTGGAGCGGTTGGTGGACGGCGATCGGCCTGGGTGGGCCGCCGCGGACGTGGCGCTCTCGCTCGCGTGCCGCGCGACGCTCGAGCGCCGTGCGGTGGTGCTCGGAAGCGATCGCCACCAGCTCGCGGCGGGCGTCGGGGCGCTGGCGCGGGGTGAGTCGGAGTCGGTGCGGGGCGTGATCGAGGGGGTGGCGGCGGGGGCCGGTCGGGAGCGGGTTGTGTTCGTGTTTCCG
>JBEKYV010000467.1:0-3223 GCA_049510515.1 Solirubrobacteraceae bacterium
CATTCGCGGGCTCCCCTTCGGTCAACGACCGCAGCCCGTCGAGCAACTCCTCACGCCGTCCGAGCAACACCGCTCGATCCTCGAACATCGCGCGGCCCGCAAGCGAGAGCCCGATGTCCGCGGCGCCCGACTCATCGGACCCGACGAACTCCAGCAGCCGCTCTGCCTGACCGCGCAGTCCCGCCTCACTGCGCGCCGAGAGCACCCACGGAGTCGCGTCAGCGTCCACACCCCGATCGCCATCGACGGGGCCATCGGCATCGGCAACGGGCGCCTCCTCGAGGATCACGTGCGCGTTGGTGCCGCTGATCCCGAACGAGGAGACCCCCGCGCGGCGGGGCTTGCCGTTCGTGTGCCATGGCTGAGGCTCGGTCAGCAGCGAGGCGCTGCCCGCCGACCACTCGACGTGGGTGGAGGGCTCGTCGACGTGCAGCGTCTTGGGCAGCAGCCCGTGCCGGAACGCCATCACCATCTTGATCACGCCCGCGACGCCCGCCGCCGCCTGAGCGTGCCCGATGTTGGACTTGATCGACCCGATCCACACCGGGCGCCCCTCCTCGCGGCCCTGCCCGTAGGTCGCCAGCAGCGCCTGCGCCTCGATCGGATCGCCGAGCGTCGTGCCCGTCCCATGCCCCTCGACGGCATCCACCTCGCCGGGGGCCAGCCCCGCGCGCGAGAGCGCTTCGCGGATCACGCGCTGCTGGGAGGGGCCGTTGGGCGCCGTCAACCCGTTGCTCGCGCCATCCTGGTTGACGGCGCTGCCGCGCACCAGCCCCAACACCTCGTGGCCGTTGCGCTGTGCGTCGGAGAGACGCTCCAACAGCACCAGGCCAATGCCCTCCGAGAAGCTCGTGCCGTCGGCCGCATCGGCAAACGACTTGCACCGCCCATCGCGAGCCAGGCCGCGCTGGTAGGCAAACCCGACGAATGCGCTGGGAGTGGCCAGCACCGTCACACCACCGGCAAGCGCCAGCGAGCACTCGCCGCCGCGCAGCGCCTGGCAGGCCAGGTGCATCGCCACCAGCGAGGAGGAGCACGCGGTATCGACCGTCACCGCCGGACCCTCCAAACCGAAGGTGTAAGCGACCCGGCCCGAGAGGACGCTCGCCAAGCTGCTCGCCATCTGCTGAACGCCCGCGCCATCGGGCATCAGCAGGCCATAGTCCTGCGAGCTCGTCCCCGCAAACACCCCTGTCGGGCTGCCGCGCAGCACATCCGGATCGAGACCCGCGTCTTCGATCGCCTCCCACGCGACTTCCAGCAACAGCCGCTGCTGGGGATCCATCGCCAGCGCTTCCAGCGGGCTGATGCCGAAGAACCCCGGGTCAAACTCGGCCGCATCCGCGAGGAATCCCCCCTCGTGGGCAAAGCTCAGATCCAGATGCTCCGCGTCGCCGGCGTGCAGCAGCTGCAGATCCCACCCACGATCCGTGGGAAACGCGGAGATCGCGTCGCCGCCGCTCGCCACAAGCTCCCATAGCCCGCCGGGCGAGTTCACCCCACCCGGATAGCGACAGCCCATGCCCACGATCGCGATCGGCTCCTCGTGCGACGCCGCCGCTCGCCTCACGACCGCCACCGAGCCCGAGGCGCTCACAGCCTCCTCCAGCAGATGCCGCGCCAGCGCGAGCGGCGTCGGGTAGTCGAATATGAGTGTGGCCGGGAGTGTCAGCCCGGTGGTGGCGTCGAGGCGGTTGCGCAGCTCGATGGCAGAGAGGGAGTCGAACCCGAGGTCCTTGAAGGCGCGGCCCGCGTCCACCCGCTCGGCGGAGGAGTGCCCGAGGACGGCCGCGATTTCGGCGCGGACGATCTGCAGCGTCGCGCCCTCGCGCTCCTCGGGGGGGATGCTCGCGAGGCGCGCCGCGAGCGAGCCGCTCGCCGCCCGGGCGCGCCGGGTCGGCGCACGGATCAAGCCGCGCAGCAACGGCGGGACGCCGCCGATCCGCGCGATCGCGCGCAGCGCGCGGAGGTTCAGGCGCGCGGGGATCACGAGCGCGCGGTCGAGCGCGCGCGCGGCGTCGAACAGCTCCAGGCCTTCCGCCGGGGAGAGCGGGCTCACGCCGGAGCGCTCGATCCGCGCGAGATCGGCCTCCGTGAGCGCTCCCGTCATCGCGCTGTCCTGGGCCCACATCCCCCACGCCAGCGAGCTCGCGGGCAGACCCTGCGCGCGGCGGTGGGCGGCGAGCGCGTCGAGGAACACGTTCGCCGCGGCGTAGTTGCCCTGGCCCGGCGCGCCGTAGGTGCCGGCGAGCGAGGAGAACATCACGAACGCCCACAGACCGAGCCCGCGGGTCAGCTCGTGCAGGTGCAGCGCCGCATCGACCTTCGCGGCCAGCACGCGGTCCACGCGCTCCGGCGTCAGCGACGCGATCACACCGTCGTCGAGCACCCCGGCGGTGTGCACGACCGCGCCGAGCGGATACTCGGCCGGGACGGCGCAGAGCAGCCGGGCGAGCTGCTCACGGTCGCCGACGTCGCACGCCACGATCTCCACGCGGGCGCCCAGCTTCTCCAGGCGCGCCCGCAGCTCGCGCGCACCGGGAGCATCCGGCCCGCGGCGGCTGGCGAGCAACATGCTGCGCACCCCGTGTTCTCCCACCAGGTGAGCCGCCAGCAGCGCGCCCAGCCCGCCGGTGCCGCCGGTGATCAGCACCGTGCGCTCGGGATCCACGGCGGACGCCAGGTCCTCGCCCACCTCGCTCCCCGCGCGCGCCAGCCGCGGAGCGAACGGCTGACCCGCGCGCACGCCGACCTGGGGCTCGTCGCCCGCGAGCGCCGCGCCCAACGCCGACCACGACGCGCCCTCGCCATCGACGTCCACCAACGCCAGGCGCCCCGGGCTCTCCGCCTGCGCCGAGCGCACCAGGCCCCACACCGCCGCGGCGGGCAGCCCCTCGACACGCTCCCCCTCGCGCACCGCGACCGCGCCGCGAGTGACGAACACCAGCCGCGCGCCGTCGAACCGCTCGTCGGACAGCCACGCCTGCACGAGCTCCAGCGCACGATGCACCCCCTCGCGCACCAACCCAGCCAGCCCGGCAGAGCCCAACTCGGACCAATCCTCGCCACCAACGCCATTCGCGGCGAGCGCCCCCAGCCCCTCCGCCCCGAGCGGCTCACCCAGCGCGCAATCCACGAACACCACTCCGGGGGCCTCGACGCCGCCGTCCACCGCCTCCGCCAGCGACGCCAGATCCCGGTGCGCATCGACCTCCGCGCCGGC
>JBEKYV010000468.1:0-3221 GCA_049510515.1 Solirubrobacteraceae bacterium
GTGTTCAAGGTCGCGTTCGAGCGCTACGTAAACGAGAGCGATCCGCCGGGCTTGCCACGACTCATCCGGGAGTCGCTCGGGCAGTTGAAGGCCGTTACCGCAGGCCGAGCCCTCGGCTAGCATCGCCCGGCATCACACCGCCGGGCTATAACCCGGACGCCTACTGCGGATACTGTGAGATCGAGCCGTTGGGACAGTGCCGCCATCGAGCCGGCACCGGCTCGGTGAGACGTCAAGGCGCCTACGGCAGATGGCGCACGTAATCGACGACCGGTGCCCGCTCGGGCACATACTGCTCCTGGCGGGGGTGGCCGAGGTGGAGTAGCCCAATCGGAGTCTCCAGCGCGTCGAGCTCGAGCACCTCCCTACCGGCGGGCAAGTCAAGCAGCGGCAGGGTCCGCCAATAGCCGGCGAGCCCCGCCCCATGTGCGGCGAGCAGCACCAGGTAGGCGGCGACCGCGCTCGCGAGCAGATCCTCCCGCTGCTGAGCGCTGTCGCCCTGTGTGTAGACGGATGCAACCACAAGCGTGGGCGCGCGATCGAGCTTGCCGGCCGAACCGGGCGCGACGTGCTCGGCGATCTCCTTGAGGCGCCCAACGGTGCTGGGGCCGAGCACCCGAAAGCGCCACGGGTTGGTGAGGTGATGGTTGGGAGCCCAGCGCGCCAGCTCCAACAGGTGCGCCAGCAAGTCCGGCGCCACCGGCTCCGGGGCGAACACCTTGTGGGTGCGCCTGGTGCGGATTGCATGCTCGAGCTCCATGCGTCAGTGAACGCGCCCGATCTCGCTGAAGCTGGGAGGCGCTCTCACATCAGTGGACGAGACATAGCTCAGCTACTGGGAGCCCGGAATCTGGCTTTCCAAGACCTTCTGGGCGAAGTGAAGCATGCCGAGCGTGACCCATGGAAGCTGTCCAGCTCGAACGCGTAGGCCGACCTCGCCATTGGGTCGCACAACCTCGACGATTGTGACGACGCGGCCGATCTGGTAGTCGTCGCCATAGTCAGCTTCGATCTGGTCCATCTCGTCGGCCACTTCCTGCATGAGCTTGGTCCTTGGATCGGGCTGCTGATCCTCGCTGTCTGCCTCTCCACGTCCTGCGCTGGCCATCACAACCTCCGATTGAACGACAAGGGCGACCATCCTAGACAAAGGGCCGCGATACGCCCAGGCGACACACGATTCCCAGCTCCACGGTCGCCGGGATCCTCGCCGCATTCTGGCCAGTCGTCATAACGCTCGACCTCTCAACCACCGACCCCCGCCTGCGGAACCCCGAGCGAAGCTGATAAAGATGGGTCCCACTCGACGATATGAGCCCCTCTCCCTCCTCCTCCCCATGACCCAAGAGCTGTGGACCGCGATGGATCGCTACATCTGCGATCGCCTGATCCCCGAGGATCCGGCGCTCGACGCCGCGCTCGCCGCCTGCGAGGCAGCCGGCCTTCCCCCCATCGCGGTCACCCCGGCGCAGGGCAAGCTGCTGGAGCTGCTGGTGCGCATCCACGGCGCCAGCCGCATCCTCGAGCTCGGCACGCTCGGCGGTTACAGCACGATCTGGCTGGCACGCGGGCTGCCGGTGGGCGGGAGCATCGTGACGCTGGAGCTCGATCATCGCCACGCCGCGGTCGCAACCGCCAACCTCGAGCAGGCCGGTGTGGCGGAGATGGTGCAGCTGCGCGTGGGCGCCGCGCTGCAGACGCTGCCCGAGCTGCACGCCGAGGGCGCCGGGCCGTTCGATCTGATCTTCATCGACGCCGACAAGCGCAACTACCCGGGGTATCTGGAGTGGTCGCTGAAGCTCTCCCGCCCGGGGAGCGTGATCATCGGCGACAACGTCGTGCGTGGCGGCGTGATCCTCGACCCCGACGGCTACGATCCGCGCCTCGGTGAGGGCGGCGTGCAGGAGGTGCGCCGCTTCTACGACCTGCTCGCCGCCGAGCCACGGCTGAGCGCGACCGTCGTGCAGACGGTGGGCGAAAAGGGACACGACGGCTTCGCGATCGCACTGGTGGGCGACGGCGGCGAAGCCGAGTCCCCTTGACCGGCGGAGGAGGACGATGCGGATCCCGCCGCGGCTTGCGGATAGGCAAAGGGCTCCGCTGCGGCTGCTGCTCGCCCCGGTCGGACCGCTCGTGGCGTGGGTGGAACGCCTCGCGGCGATCCAGGCGGTCGATCGCGGGGTGGCGATCGGAGCGCTCGCCTTCAGCTCCCTGTTTCCTCTGCTGATCGTCTACAGCGCGGTGGCGCCGGCGATCGCCTCGCACGACTTCGCCGAAGGGATCGTCAAGCGCCTTTCGCTCTCTGGCGCGGCCGCGCCAGAGCATGCGCGAAGTGTTCGCCCCCTCCTCGATCGTCGCCCACAGCGTGACCGTGATCGGCTTCGCGCTCGTGCTGTTCTCGGCGCTGTCGCTGGCGCGTGCCCTGCAGCGGCTGTATGAGCTCTCCTACGAGCTGCCCGCCGCCGGCATTCGCGGCACCCCGTGGCATTTGCTGTGGATCGGGCTGATCCCCGTCTACATCGGTTTGCGGCCAGTGGTGGCTGATATCGCCGGAGGCTGGTGGCACATCGGCGGCTCGCTGCTGCTCGGGATGGTCGCATGGCTGGCGACCCCGTACGTGCTGCTTGGGCGGCGACTGCACTGGCGGGAGCTGCTGCCCGGCGCCGCGCTGGCTGCGATCGGGATGACCGCGCTGATGGGCTTCTCGGTGGTGTATCTCCCCCACTCCATCAGCGCCTCCGCCAAACAGTTCGGCACGATCGGCATCGCCTTCGCGCTGCTCAGCTGGCTGGTGCTGGCCGGTTTCGTGCTGGTCGGCAGCGCCGCCGGCGGGGCCGTCGCGCGGCGGCTGCTGGCGGACCGTCACCTGCCCCGCTCGTCGTCGCGGCGGTAGCCGATGCGCGCGGAGATGCGATCTGCGGTGGCGATCAGATGCGGGCCCAGATGCTCCACCAACTGCTCCATTGAGATCATCGAGCTGTGCGCCTGCATGCCCACGGCGGCGATCGTCTCGCGCGTCTCGGTGCGCACCGGCGCGGCGATCTCGTACAGCCCGGGCGCCAACTCCTCCTCGCTGACCGCGAGCGCCTCGCCACGGATCCGCACCAGCGCGCCGCGCAGCGTGGTCTTGTTGGTGATCGTGCGTGGTCCCCACTGGTCAAGCGTCAGCTCGGCGATCACTCGGCGCCGCTCGGCTTCGGGCAGATTCGCGAGCAGCAGCT
>JBEKYV010000469.1:0-3203 GCA_049510515.1 Solirubrobacteraceae bacterium
CAGGCGGTTCGTGTCAGCCATGCCGGCCTCGTCGAAGTAGATCGTGGTGCGCTCGTCGACGCGGAGTTGCCCGCGCTCCACGCGTGAGACGAGCGCGTCCAGCGTCAGCGTGCCGTCGGCGAGCGCGGGGCTGTCCTGGCCGAGACGCTGCGCCGTTGAACCGGACACCGCGATCCCGAGGGTTCGGTGGCCGGCGTGCTGCTCGGCGCGGGCGGCGGCGTCGATCACGACGCCCTTGCCGGTCCCCGCCGGCCCGACCAACACGGCGGCGTGCTCAGCGCCGGTGATGACCTCCAGGGCGTGGGCCTGCTCAGCGGAGAGACGGCCACCAATCCGCTCGGCGACCTGATCGCCCGCGACACGCCGCGCGCTCTCCCCCACGTCCCGGTCGCCGGCGGTGGCCAGGGCGGTGAACCTGCGCTCGATTGCCTGCTCGCGTGCCCTGACGGCGAGTGTGGTCATCAGCCCGCCCTCCAGGGGCAGCACGCGGCGCTCGGCGATCATCGCCCGCGTGAACCCGAGCGCCTGCTGGGGTGATAGCTCGCCGACGGACTGCTCAAGCACGACCGCTCGCAGCTCGCCCGGTGTGAACGTCGCGGCGCGCTCGGTCAGGCGCTCCTCGACGCGATCCTCAAGCGCACCGTCCGCCCGTAGCCGGTCGCCGGCGCCGATCGTGCGTGCTGGCTTCTCGCTGGTGAAGTCGAATCGTGCGGCCGTCTCGTTCCATGCGCTCTGCAGGTCGGCGTGTGTGATGAGTGTCTTGGCCTTGCGGTTCTCCAGCTTCAAGGCCCTGAGCTCGCCGCGCTCGGGCGCTCGACCGAACTTGGCGCGGAAGCGCTCCGCGGCTCTGGCGACCTCGCGGCTGCGGGCTGAGAATGTATCGGTGAGGCCGCGCGGGACACCGGCGATCTCGAAGTAGCGGCCATGTTTGCCGGTGCCCGACTCGATCGTGTAGCCACGCTGCTGGAGCTGGTGCGCGAGCGCGGAGCGATAGTACGCGCCGACCTCCCGTGCGGAGCGGAACACGGGCCTTGAGGCGACCGCGACCAACCTGCCGTCCTGGCGGATCGCGCTGGTGATGACGACATGGCTGTGCAGCTGCGGGTCGGGTACGTCGCCCTCCATCACACCGCGCGCGGTCGTGTGCCGATACTCCGCCGCGATCAGGTCCACGGCGGGCTCCTCGATCGCCTCCCCGCCGTAGCGGCGGCGGACCGTCGGGACCGTCTCGGTGAGGTGCGCCATCGCTTCGCTGACGGCGGCGGCGTGCGCGGCCTCGAGGTCCCGGCGCTGGGAGTCGCCCCCCAGCGCCCACACCGTGGAGACGGACTTGGGTGCTGAGAAGGTCAGGTCGATCCCGCCGCCGCGTTGGCCGTTGGAGCCCTCGCGCCTGAGCCATTTCCCGGTATGTGGGTGGCGGCCCTCCATCAGCGCGATGAAGTCGGGGCCCTCGACGCTCTCCCCCTCAATGCCGAGCCGGGCGAGCGTGTCGGGGGAGGCAAGCCATCGGCCGGGGGCCTGGGTGGGCTCACCTGTCGGGGAGAGGTAGTAGTCACCGCGCTCTGGCTGGATCGTCTTTGACTCCAGGTAGCGCGCGTAGCCGCCGGCTTTCCCAGCGCCGATGCTTTCAGCGGTCATCACATGGGGTACTGACCCCAAGCAAGGGAAACCGGCCAACGAATTGCACAGCACGTACACAGCGCGCACAAGCTTGTGCATCTAGTCTGTTCGGGCTTGGTGCTGTGCGCCGTGCGCGGAGCCGCAGGCCGCCGTAGGCGGCTGGCGCGGCGTAGCGCGTGAGGCCGGAGGGATGCGTCGGCCGGTCGCGGAGCGGCCGAGCCGCGCGGTCTGCGAAGCCGAAGGCGCAGCAGCCGCGAGCAGACCGTAGGCCGAGCCAGGCGCGACAGCACCAGGGGTCGATCCGAGCGCCAGCCGGGAGGGCTGGCGCGTTCACAGCGGGCGAAGCCCGCGCACGTAACTTCTCCCCGCCCGCGCGGAGCCGGGCGCGAGCCCATGCGAGGGCCAGCGTCACGATCGCACGGCCAGCACGCATCAGCGAGTCGCGTCGAGCGCTCGCGCGTATCCTGCGGTCGGGTGTCTGGTGCGACCGTGAGAGATGCAAGCGAGGACGACGCGCCGGCGTGCGCGGCGATCTACGCCCCGTATGTGCGCGAGACGGCCGTCAGCTTCGAGGCCGAGCCGCCGACGCCCGCGCAGATGGCTGAACGTATTGCGGCGGCGACGCGCACGCACGCCTGGGTCGTGCTTGAAGACGAGGGCCGCGTCGTCGGCTACGCATACGGCGGGCCGCATCAGAAGCGAGCGGCCTACCGCTTCTCGTGCGAGGTCAGCGTCTACGTCGAGCAGGGCCGGCGGCGCACCGGCTCGGGTCGCGTGCTGTACGAGGCGCTGTTCGAGCGGCTCGCCGCGCGCGGCTACCGGATGGCAGTCGCGGGCATGACGCTGCCGAACGAGGCGAGCGTCGGCCTGCACCAGGCAATGGGCTTCAAGCCGATCGGCGTCTACCAGCGGATCGGCTGGAAGCTCGGCAAGTGGCACGACGTGGCATGGGTGCAGCGCGCGTTCGGTGTCGAGCAGGACCCTCCCGCCGAGCTGCGCTGAAGCGAGGTCGGATGAGCGTCAGTCCAGACCCCCCGAGGCGCTGCGCAGCAGCACCTCGGTCTTGAAGTCCGCGATCCTGCCCGGCGCCATGAGCAGGCCAACGCAGGTGACGCCTTCACGCTTCAGCCGTCGTGCGTAGCTGCGGCTGATGCGCTTCTTCCACGGGTGCCGTCGCCAGCCGTTCGTCGGCGTGAAGTGTTCGGCGATGACGGGCATCGGGTCTCCTTCGTGCTCGCGCGCGTAGCGCTCGAGCACGGGATGGGCTGGATGCTGTGGCTGCCCATCCTCAGCACCCCCTCTGCACGATCCGCCACCGGGAGGCGGTCTTCTGTGGCCGCGCGATCGTGGCGTGGTGCTCGTTGAGCAGCCTGACGGCGGTGCGGCCGTGCCGGATGGCCGCAACCGTGACGAACGGATGAGTCCGGGCGCGTGCCACGCGGTCGCCGACCTGGATCTGGCCCGCTTCGACGCGCTCGTACTGCTCGCCGTCGTCCAGCTCGCCGCTGAGGTCTTCGACCTCGGCCTCCCACGCCTGCGTTTGGCGGGCGTCGGCTTCTTCCTCGGCGGCGCGGGCGAGGGCG
>JBEKYV010000047.1:0-12287 GCA_049510515.1 Solirubrobacteraceae bacterium
AGCCCGACCTGCTGCGGGCGTTCGATGCGGGCGCCGACGATTTCCTTGCGCGGCCTCCCGGATACCTTGAGCTGCGGGCCCGGCTGCGCGCTCTGCTGCTGCGCAGCACCGTCGGTGGGGGGGACGCCCGGCGGGTGGAGGTGGGGCCACTCGCAATCGATCTCGATGCGCACGCTGCCAGCCTTCATGGCCACCCGCTGCGGTTGCGTCGCCTCGAGTATGAGTTGCTCGCGCACCTCGCCCAGGAGCCCCAGCGGGTGTTCACCAAGGGCGAGCTACTTCGCACGGTGTGGGGATACCCCACACCGGTGTCCACTCGCACGCTCGACTCCCACTCCAGCCGCCTGCGGCGCAAGCTGCGTGCCGAGGGCGAGGAGCAGTGGGTGGTCAACGTGCGCGGCGTGGGCTACCGCTTGATCTGAGCACCGCACACATGCAGCACCCAGACGGCGAGCCCCCGGGCTCGCCGTCGCTCGTTAACCCGGCACCCGGCTCAGCAGGGTGCTCCATCGAGAGCGAAAGGAGGGGCTTCATGTCCCCACCCAACGAAAACGTCCCCTACCAGGAACCCGACCCGCTGGCTCCGCCGGCGCATCTCGCCCAGTGGTTGGTCGCCACAACGGAGCACGTCGCCGTCGGCGTGCTCCTCGGCCTGCTCGCGGCGCGCCTGATGCGTCGCTGGCACCTGCACTGGAGCTGGGCGGCGGGCGCGTCCGCGCTTGTCCTGCTCGGTCGCACGCTGCCGGCGGGCGAGGCGATGACACTCGGCGTGGCAGCGCTCGGAGCCGCCATCCGTGGTAGGCGCTGGCATGGAGAAGACCTGCAGGCCGGCGCCGACCTCGCGGAGATCGCCGCAGGGCGCACCACCCCACTCGACGGTCTGCGGGCGGGAATTCGAGGCGCGCGCTCGTGGCTCGCCGGGCTCGCCGGGCGCGCCGACGCTCGCCGGGAGGGAGTGCATTCGTGGCTGCTCGTCGGCGCCGGCTCGGGTCGGCTGGGCTCGTGGTTCACGAGCACCCCCGCCGCGGGTGGGCGAGGCGAACATGTCTGGCGCGACAGCCACCTGAGTGTCGGCGTTGACCGCCGCGGACGCTCGGCGGCGATCGAGCTCGGCGAGGAGCGCGGCGGCACGCACACCCTGGTGGCGGGCGCCACCGGCTCCGGCAAGACGTTCACCCAGGCGTGGATCACGATGGCGGCGGTTGCGTACGGGATGTCGGCGATCGTGGTTGACCCGAAGGGCGACGCTGGGCTGCGTGGGCGGCTGCACCGTGCGGCGCGTGCCGCAGGCAAGGCGTTTTACATGTGGACGCCGGAGGGGCCCGTGGTGTACAACCCCTACGCCCGCGGCGGCGAGACGGAGATCGCCGACAAGGCGCTCGCCGGGGAGCGCTTCACCGAGCCCCACTACCAGCGTCAGGCGCAGCGCTACCTCGGGCACGCCGTTCGCGCGCTGCGCGCCACCGGTCGCGAGGTGAGCCTCGCCGGTCTCGTCGAGGCGCTCGATCCAGCTGCGCTCGAGCTGCTCGCGCGTGAGCTCCACGAGGAGCAGGCGCGGGCGGTGCACGCCTACCTGGATTCGCTCACCACCCGTCAGCGCAGCGATCTGAGCGGTGTGCGCGACCGTTTGGCGATCATGGCCGAGTCCGACGTGGGCCCCTGGCTCGATCCCGCCACGCCGGACGCGGACTCGATCGAGCTGCTTGACACGGTGCGGAGTGGGGCGGTGGTGTACTACAGCCTCCGCGCCGACGCCCGGCCGCTGCTCGCGCATATGTTGGGGTCGGCGATCGTGCAGGACCTGCAGACGGTCGTCTCAGCGCTGCAGGAGCGCCCGGCGCGGTGCGTGGTGGCGATCGACGAGTTCTCAGCGATCGCCGCCGAGCACGTCGCCGGCCTCTTCGCCCGCGCCCGCTCGGCGGGGATCAGCCTGCTGCTGGGCACCCAGGAGCTCTCCGACCTGCGCCTGCCCGGTCGCGAGATGCTGCAGGAGCAGGTGCTGGGCAACCTCACCAGCGTGATCGCCCACCGCCAGGCGGTTCCGGCCTCCGCTGAGTTGATCGCGCGCCTGTCCGGCAGCAGGGGCGCCTGGCGCACCACGGTGAGCAGCAACGGTCGAACGACGCGCACCCGTGTCAGCGAGCCTCTGATCAGCTCCGAAGAGGTGATGAGCCTCCCGACCGGCCACGCGGCCGTGATTCGGCTCAGCAGTCCCCGCAGCGCCGTGATCGCGCGGATGCACTCGCCCGATCGCAATCTCTGAATACAACGACACAAGGAGGATCACACGATGGTCTCTGGATCCACACACCACGACAACCCCTCACAGCAGCGCAAGGCGATCGTGCGCTGGGTGGCAGGCATGGGTGCGGTCACAGGCGAGGCGGTGGCTGTGCATCTGGGCGTCAGCCCCGCCTCGGCGCGCGGTCGGCTGCGGGCCGCGGAAGCTGAGCGGCTGCTGAAGCACTGCCGTCCGCTGACGGGCCACCCGGCGCTGTACACCGTCACACGCGCCGGTCTGCGGAAGGCCGATGTGCGAGGTCTCGACCCGTGCACGGTGAGCGCCTCCAACGCCCTGCATCTGATCGAGTGCGCCCGCGTGGCGGCGGCGCTCGAGCGCTGCTACCCCGACCACCGGGTGCAGGGCGAGCGGGAGCTGCGCGGCGAGGAGCGCGAGCGCCAGTGTGCGCTCGCCAGCGCCGATGTCGGCATCGGCATGCGGGGCGAGCGGGGATCGCGCCACCACCCCGACCTGGTGCTGTGGCCGTTCGATGCACACGCTGGTCTGCCGGTGGCGGTGGAGGTGGAGCTGACCATTAAGGCGCCGGAGCGCCTCGCGGCGATCTGCCAGGCATGGGCACGGACGCGCTGTGTGGCGGGTGTGCTCTACCTCGCCCCGCCCGAGGTCGAGCGCGCGGTGCTGCGCGCGATCGATCGTGCCCAGGCTCACGAGCGGGTCGTGGTGGTCCCGCTCGACGCGCTGCCGGAGCATTTGGGTACCCCGAGCGAGCGTACCGTCCCAAGCGAGGCGTAACTTCTCTGACGGGGCAGTGGCTTACACAAAGGAGACGAAGTCATGTCATACGCAAGCACCAATCGCGTCGTGTTGATCGGCAACCTCACACGGGACCCCGAGCTGCGGGAGCTGCCCTCCGGCAACCGCGTCTGCAACCTCCGGATCGCGTGCAACGGCATCCGGCGAGATGCGGAGGGCGAGTACCGCGAGCGTCCTCTCTACTTCGACGTCGCCGCCTTCGGCGGGCTGGCGGAGAGCGTGGCCCGCTACATGCACAAGGGCAGCCTCCTGGCGGTCGATGGGCGCCTGGAGTGGAGCGAGTGGGAAACCTCAGACCGGAGCGAGGAGACACTCGCCTCCGGCGAGCATCCCCGTTCCGGCCAACAGAAGCGCCAGGCGGTGAGCGTGGTCGCCGAGAACATCCAGTTCCTCGACCGACCCGCCGCGCGCGGCGAGGGCGGTCGGGCGCAGGGCGAGGACGGCACGGAGAGCGACGAGCGTGAGCTCGTGGGCGCCGGCGCCGGCAGCGAGATCGACCTCGTCTTCTAGCGGACCTCGCGCAGTGAAGCATGTCGTGGGGCGCCGGGTTGCCGGTGTCCCACGACATGTATGTGAAGGTCGCGGCTGCGTCCCCCACTACCGCAGCACCCGCGACGTCCACGGAGCATCGCCGAGGCTCACCGCGAAGTCGCCAACACCTTCACAGCTCCCGCCGGCGGCCCCAGGCCGCTTTTCGCATTTAAGGGCCGGAATGCCATAGACTGCCGCGCCGAACCCTCCCCGTGCAAGGAGATCCGAACAGGTGCCAGTGAACGACAAAGCGGTTGGCAAGACATACGAGCCCACGGTGTATGCAGTGGGCCGCGAGAAGATCAAGGAGTACGCCCGGGCGGTGGGCGAGACCAACCCCGTCCACCTCGACGTGGAGGCGGCGCGCGCCGCCGGCTACGCCGACGTGGTGGCGCCGCCGATGTTCGCGGTGGTGTACTCCGCCCCCTCGGTCGGGCCGCCGATCTTCGATCCCGAGATCGAGATCAACTTCCCGATGATGGTGCACGGGGGGCAGGAGTTCGAGTGGGGCCCCCCGGTGGTCGCCGGCGACGAGATCACCACCACGGCGAGCGTGAAGGAGATCTACGAGCACAAGGGCAAGGGCTTCTACGTGTTCGAGTCGGTCTCGACCAACCAGCGCGGCGAGCAGGTGTGCCGCGGCACGTGGACCAACATCGTTCGAGGAGTATGAGAATGGCCGACCTTCGAGGAGCGCGCAATGGCTGAGCTAACCGCGGGAGCGCAGATTCCCGAGCTGAAGATCACGCCCGACAAGTACCTCACCGTCCGCTATGCGGGCGCTTCGGGCGACTTCAACCCGATCCACGTCGACGACGAGTTCGCCCGCGCGGTGGGCCTGCCGGGGCGCATCCTGCACGGGCTGTGGTCGATGGCCCAAGTGGCCCGCGCGCAGACGGAGGCGGCGGGTGGCCCCGAGCACCTGCGGCGCCTCGCGGTGCAGTTCCGCGGCATGGGCGTCCCCGAGCAGGAGGTGCTCGTCACCGGCACCGTGCGCGAGGCGCACGACGGGAAGGTGCTGATCGACACGGTAGCGGTGCAGGGCGAGAAGGAGATCATCCGCAACGCCGAGGCCGAGCTGTCGCTGTAGGCGCCCCGCGAGTTGGCCCCCGGGCGGGCTCGTACAATCGACTTATGTTGACCGCCAGGCAGGAGCTGATCCTGTGCAAGGTGGTGGAGGGCTACCTGCTGGAGGGCCAGCCCGTGGCGTCGCGAGCGATCGCGGCCGACCCGGAGCTCGCCTGCAGGGCCTCCACCGTACGCCACGAGCTCGCCCTGCTCGAGGAACAGGGGTTGCTCGCGCATCCGCACACCTCCTCGGGGCGCGTCCCCACCGACGCCGGTCAGCGCTACGTCGTCGACCGGATGCTGGCATCCGGCAAAGGCTTGGTGGCGGCGCCGCGCCTCGATCTCTCCCTGACCCGCCAGGAGGTGGAGGAGGCGATGCGGGCGACCACCGAGACGCTCTCCCAGGTGACCGACCTGCTCGCGGTCGTCTCCGCGCCCTCGGCGAGCACCGCCACGATCCGCCACGTCGAGGTGCTGGCGGTGCAGCCACGGGTGGTCGTGGCCGTCGTGATCACCTCCACCGGGGAGGTCGCCAGGGTGTTCGCCACCTTCGATGAGCAGGTCGATGCGGGTCTGGTGGCGTGGGCGGGGGAGTACCTCAACGAGCGCCTGGTGGGGCTCGGCCTCGGTGCGCGGATGCTCCACCAGCGCCTCGCCGACCCCACGCTCCCGGCGCAGGAGCGCGCCTTCCTCAATCGGCTAGCTCCGGCGTTTGGCGAGCTGGCCAGCGAGTCCGAGCACGTGCTCTACCTCGACGGCACGGCGCGGCTCTTCTCCGACGCGCATCTGCGCGACGTCGGACAGATCAACGAGCTGATGGAGCTCTTGGAGCGGCGGGTGGCGCTGCTCGACGTGTTGCGCACCGCTTTGAGCGAGCCGGGGGTGTACGTGCGCATCGGACAGGAGAACGAGATCCCGGCGATGCGCTCACTGGCGATGGTGGCGACGAGCTACGGCGTGGCGCAGCGCCGGCTGGGGATCGTCTCGGTGATCGGGCCGGTGCGAATGAACTACGCCTACGCGATCCCCGCGGTGCAGGAGGTGGCGCACGAGCTTTCGCGCTTCGTCGAAGAGACCTATGCGGAGAGTTAGCGTTAGTAGGGTGCTGCGATGAGCCGCGCCTCCACCCCCCGCGATCCCTACGAGGTGCTGGGCGTCGCACGCGACGCCTCTGAGCAGGACGTCAAGAAATCCTTCCGCCGTCTGGCGAGGGAGCTGCATCCGGACGTCAACGCCCACGACCCCCAGGCGGAGGAGAAGTTCAAGGAGGCCGCGGAGGCGTATGAGATCCTCTCCGACCCGCAGCGCCGTGCAACCTACGACCGCTACGGCCATGAGGGGTTGCGCTCCGGCGGGTATGCCCCCAACTTCGACGGGTTCGGCTCGATCGGCGACCTATTCGACGCCTTCTTCGGCGGCGCCAGCCCCTTCGGAGGCGGCCGTGGGGCGGGTCCCGCACAGGGGCAGGACGTGGCGGCGGCGCTCGAAATCGATCTGCGCGAGGCGGCGAGCGGCAAGAGCGCCGAGGTCGCCTTCGAGGCGGTCGAGCGCTGCGAGCACTGCCACGGCAACGGCGCCGAGCCTGGCACCCCGATCGAGACCTGCGAGCGCTGCGGCGGGGCGGGGCAACTGCAGGCGGTGACGCGCACTCCCTTTGGCCAGATGATGCGCACGGTGGTGTGCGATCGCTGCCACGGCGACGGGCGCACCGCCAAGCAGCCCTGCGGGGAGTGCCGCGGACGGGGTCGCCGGGCCGCCAGGCGTACGCTGACCGTGGACGTGCCTGCCGGGATCGCTGACGGCCAGCGCATTCGCCTGGGGGGAAAGGGCCACGCGGGTGAGGCCGGCGCCCCCGCGGGCGACCTGTATGTGCTGGTGCGGGTGCGCCCCGACGAGCGCTTCGTGCGTGAAGCGGACGATCTGATCACGGCGCTCGACGTCTCCGCTCCGCTCGCGGCCGTCGGAGCGACGCTCCAGGCGCCGACGCTCGAGGGCACCACGCCGGTGAAGATCGCCCCCGGCACCCAGCCGGGCGAGGTGCTTACCGTGCGCGGCCAGGGGATGCCCAGCCTGCGCAGCGGCCGGCGCGGCGACCTGCGCGTGGTCGTCAACGTGGTGGTGCCCCGCCGCCTCAACGCCGAGCAGCGCGAGCTCTTGGGGCGCGTGCAGGAGACGCTCACCGAGGACAACCTGCGCGGCGAGGAGTCGATGCTCGGCAAGCTGCGCCGTGCGCTGCACCACCGGGCGGCGTGATGCGCCGAGGCTGTGCGCACGCGGGCTGTCTGAGGGGCGGTCGTATCCGCCGAGCCGCGTGATCCGTCTCGCGGTGCGCGTCCGCGGCGAGGACGCCGAACTGGTGCTTGCGCAGCTCTTGGAGCTGGCGCCCTCCGGGGTGGAGGAGGCCGAGGTGGGGGGTGGGGTGGTCGAGTACGCGGTGTATGGCAGCCCCGGTGAGCTGCCGCAACTTCCCGATCTGCGCGCCGCGGCGGGGGAGGCGCTGGTGGAGGTCACAACCAGCGAGCTGCCCGACGACTGGGGGGAGCGGTGGAAGCGCTTTCACCGGCCGGTGCTGATCGAGTCCCCGGAGCCTCATGGGCAGGAGCGGGCGTCGCGACGGATCGTTCCGGGCCTGCACGTGCGCCCACCATGGGAGCCGGCGGCTGATCGCCGGGACGTCGAGGAGATCGTGATCGACCCCGGTCAGGCGTTCGGGACGGGGGCTCACGCCACCACCCGCATGTGCCTGGAGCTGCTGTTGGAGCTGGTCGCCGAAGGGGAGAGACGGGGAGCGCTGCTGGACGTCGGCACCGGCTCGGGGGTGTTGGCGATAGCGGCTGCCCGCCTCGGGTTTGAGCCTGTGCTCGGCCTCGACAACGAGCTGGAGAGCGTCCAGGCCGCCCGTGAGAATGCGAAGGTCAATGGTGTGGAGCTGCAGGCCCACAGTTTCGACCTGCGCCGCGAGCGCCTACCGACCATTGGGGGTGCCGCTGTGCCAACGGTGCTCGCCAACCTGTTGAAGCCGTTGCTGTTGGGCCTTGCGCGATCGATCGAGCAGGCCCCCGAGGACCTGATTGCCGGAGGGTTGCTCGCCGAGCAGGTCGACGACGTGGTGGGGGCCTTCGAAGAGTCTTTGAATATGCGCGAGCATCAGCGTCGCACCAGCTGTGAGTGGGCCGCGGTGTGGCTGCGCAGCGGCGAGTGAGTTGCGGCACATGAGCGGCGGCCGTGGCTGCGCGGGTGAGCGAGCTGCGGCAGGTTAGCGGCGCTGAGGCTGCACAGGTACCCGAACTGGGGCAGTCAGCGGTGGTGTCGGCGCGGAGCGACGGCGAAGTGCCAGATCAAACGGGGTCCGGCACCTCGGTGACGGCGCGGGCCATCGCGCGGTAGAGCAGGTCGATCGCGGGCCGCACGCCATCCTCGCTCTGCAGCAGCGTGGCGGCTGCGGCAAGCGCCGAGCCGATCACCTCGAGCGCCTCTCCGACGTCTCCCGGTGCGGGGTCGCGGCAGGCGGCGAGCGCCATCTCGAGCCCCGCCAGCGCCTGCTGGGGGATGCCGGCGAACAGCGCGGGCCCGGTGAGGCTGCCGTAGCCGTACACCCGAGCAAGGCGCCCGGAGAGCGTGATCGAGGGCCCGCGCCGCGGTGCGGTGACGGGCGGCAGCCCGCGCCCGTCGAACAGGCCCGCGACCGTCTCGCCGAGCACCAGCCGGGTGGTGGCCTCGTCGAGTCCGGCGTAGGCGGCGATGCGCAGCGTCATGTAGAGGCCGCTCTGCGGGCGCCCGTAGGGAGGGTCGGTGGCGAACACGATCCGCTCGGCGGGGACGCGCGCGAACAGCTCGACCACGTCGAGCCCGAAGAAGCAGGAGGTGTCGTACAGCACCCCGGGGTGGTCGGCCAGCATCGAGGTGAGGATCCCCTGGTCGCAGATCGCGCCGTGGGCGAGGATCAGCACCACCTCCGGGTGGCGCAGCGCGAGCTCGGCAAGCCCCTCCGCGATCGGCGGCAGCCCGCGGCCGGCGTGGATCAGGATCGGCACGCGCGCCTCTTCGGCCACCTCGAAGATCCCCTCGAGTTCGTTGCCGTCGAAGGCAAACTCCTGGGCGCGGGGATGAAGCTTGATGCCGCGCGCCCCCGCGGCGAGGCAGCGCTCGGCCTCGGGCAGCGGATCGTCGAACGGATCGAGCCGGCAGAAGGGAATCAGGCGCCCTTCGCTTTCGCCGGCCCACGCGAGCACGCGATCGTTGGGCACGCGGTAGGCTGGGCTGCGCTCGGGGTCGTGCAGCGGGAACACGCACGCGCGCTGCGCGCCCGCCTCGTCCAGCTGCTCGAGCAGCTGCTCGAGCGTCAGCGAGCGCCCGTCCTCGTCGAGCCCGAGGTGGGTGTGCGCGTCGAGCACCTCGGCGCCGGCCGGCAGCATTTGCTGAGCTTCTGCGAGGAACGGCGCGAGCGCGTCGGCGTACAGCGAGGCATCCATGCTCGGCACCCTAATGCTTGGAGGGTGTCGCCGTCGCGCGAGGGCGCTCACGGGTCGGGCAGCCTCATCCCCCGCCGGCGCAGCGCCCGTTCGATTTCGCCATTGACGGTTTCGAGCACGTGCACCCGCGCGTAGTGCTTGGACTCGGCGGCGACGATCTGCCAGCGCGCGTGCTTGGCGTCGGTGCGCTCGAACATCTCCTCCAGCGCCTGCGCGTAGAGCTCGCGCTGGCCACGGTTGCGCCAGTCGTCGGGGGCGAGCTTCCAGCTCTTGAGCGGGTCGCCCGCGCGCGCTTCGAAGCGCTTGAGCTGCTCGTCGCTTGAGATGTGCAGCCAAAACTTGATCAGCACGGCGCCCTCGGAGGTGAGCATGCGCTCAAACTCGACGATCTCGCCGTACGCCCGCGTCCATTCCTCCTCGGTGGCGAGCTTGTCCACGCGCTCGACCAGCACGCGCCCATACCAGGAGCGGTCGAGCACGGTGAAGCCACCCCATCCCGGCAGCGCCGGCCAGAAGCGCCACAGGAAGTGGTGGCGCTTGGCAGTCGCGTCTGGCGCGGCGAACTCCGCGACGCGCACATGGCGGGGGTCGAGCGGGGCCACCAGGCGCTTGATTGCACCGCCCTTGCCGGAGGCGTCCCAGCCCTCGAAGAGGACGCATATGGGCGGGCCGAGGTGCCCGTCGTCGCGCAGCCCGGCCAGCGTTAGCCGCAGCGCGAGCAGGCGATCCTGCAGTGTCGCCAGGCGCTTCTCAGACTCTTCGCGCGAGAGCGAGCGGCTGAGGTCGACTTCGTCGAGGCGTCCCACCCGAGGGATGGTAGGCCCTACGCGTGCAGCCGCTCGCTGGCGGGCACCAGGCCCGCCTCGCGCTGGAAACCCTCCAGCACCGCGCGCATCGTCTCGGTGTCGGGCTGCACCTTCGACGGCCACGGCTTGGCGGGGTGGTCGTAGAGGGTCTTCAGCCCGTTGCCGGTGACGATTGCCACCACCGTCTCGTCTGGGTCGAGGCGGCCTTCTGTGGCGAGCTTCTTCACGACCGCCACGGTCGTGCCGCCGGCCGGCTCGGTGAGCAGGCCCTCGGTCGATGCCAGCAGGTCGATGCCCGCGAAGATCTCTTTGTCGCTGACCGACGCCGCGGTGCCGCCGCGGCCGCGGACGGCCTCGATCACGAACACCCCGTCACCGGGCGAGCCGATCCCCAACGAATGGGCCTGTGTGGTCGGCTTGACGGGAACGATCTCCGAGGCGCCGCTCAGGATCGCCTTGGCGATCGGGTTGCAGCCGTCGGGCTGGGCGATGTCGATCTTCGTGTGCGCGGTCTGCGCGAGGCCGACCATTTCGAGCTCCTGCAGCCCCTTGTGGATGCGCGAGGAGAGCGTGCCCCCGGCGGCGGGGGAGACGATGCGATCCGGCGAGCGCCAGCCGAGCTGCTGCACGATCTCATACGCCTCGGTCTTGGCGCCCTCGGCGTAGAACGGGCGCAGCGTGATGTTGGCGAACTCCAGGCCGGTCGCTTCGGCGAGCGCGCGGCAGGCTTTGTTGGCTTCGTCATAGTTGCCCTCGACCTGGCACACCTTCGCGCCCAGCGCGCGGCAGGCGTGCGCCTTGGTGCTCTCCAGGCGGTTGGGGTAGAAGACGTATGCCGCCACCCCCGCCTTTGCCGCCAGCGCCGCCACGGCGGTGCCGACGTTGCCGGTCGACACGCACCCGATCTCCTTGCGACCCAGCTCCAGCAGACGTGCCACCGCCATGCCCACCACACGGTCCTTGTAGGAGAGGCTCGGGCGGGAGGTGCTGTCGTCCTTGAGGTAGAGATTGCGCAACCCCACCGCGGCGCCCAGCCGGTCGGCCTTGATCAGCGGCGTGAAGCCCGCGAACTCGCCCACGCGTGCTGGGCCGACGGCGTCGTGGATCGGCAGCAGCTCCTCCAGGAACCAGATGTTGAGCGGACGCTGCTCCATCGGCGTTTCGCGGATGCGCTGCGCCGCCAGCTCATAGTCGTAGTCGACGTCGAGGCTCTTGCCGCAGCGTGGGCAGTACGCCCCGCCCTCGGCGAGGGGCGAGCGCAGCTCGCATTTGCGGCACACCAGCTCCGTCGCGCAGGAGCGCGTGTGCTGGAGATCCACGGCTTGGTTAGGTGCGGTGCTCATCCGCGTCTCAGCACATCATCGCAGAGGACGCGGTCGATGCGTTGGTCATATTCGATGAATATCCACAGAGTTGGGATCGGTGCCGATCGCCGCCCCCACCGGCCTGTTTCCGATTGGAGGCTGGCGCGACCACTCGCCGGGCAGCGGCCATCGTGGGTCCACCCCCGGCTCCCCGAGGCCCGAGGACTCCCACAGCTCCTCGCCGATGTGCGGCGCGAAGGGCATGATCACACGCGCCATCAGCCCCAGCGCGTCGCGCAGTGCCTCGTGATCCTCACGGCACAGCGCGCCGCTGTGCTTGAGCACACGCTTCTCGTAGTCCTTGATGCGGTCCAGCAGGCGGATCGCGTTGCGCGCCGCGCTGTGCATCTCGAGCTCCGCTAGCTCCTCGGTGATCTTCTCCACCGCGATGTCGCACCATTTCTCCAATCGCCTGCGCAGGTGCTCGGTGCGGCGCGGGTCGAGCTGCCCCGAATCCTCCACCGCCTGCGTGAAGCGCGCCTGGGAGTATTGCCACAGGTTGTGCAGGAAGCGCTGGCAGAACTGCACCGCGGAGTCGCTCCAGTTCAGCGACTTCTGTGGCCGCGCCGCCCACAGCACCGCCATCCTCACCGTGTCTGCGCCGAAGGACTCGACCAGCTCGTCGGGATCCACCACATTGCCGAGGTGCTTGCTCATCTTTCGCCCGTCGCGAATCACCATCTCGTGCATCAGCGCCCCCGCGAACGGCTCGCCGTCGGCGAGGAATGCGAGCGGGCCGATGTCGCGCAGCGCCTTCGTGGTGATGCGCTGGTCGAACATGAAGTTGCCGCTGTCACTTCCCGCCACGAGGCGCTCGGAGGGCAGCCACGCGCGCAGGTCCTCAAGCGCGAGGATCTCCTCCAGCGATCGCTCGCGCTCGGCGGCGGGCACGCACGCGGGGATCCACAGCCACAGCGCGTCGAAGTGGCAGTCCAGCGTGTCCGTCTCGCGCTTGGCCTGCCCGCCGCAGCGAGGGCAGGAGGTGTCGACG
>JBEKYV010000470.1:0-3187 GCA_049510515.1 Solirubrobacteraceae bacterium
GCTCGCTGAGCACCGCCGCGCGCACGGCCTCGCCGCGACCTCGATCGCGTGGGGCGCGTGGGCCGGGGCCGGGATGGCGGACGACATCGGCGAGCGGCTGCGCCGGCAGGGGGTGCGCGCGATGCCGCCCGCCACCGCGCTGGCGGCGTTGGAGCGGCTCCTCCTCGCCGGCGACAACCAGGCTGTCGCGTCCACGGTGCTTGCCGGCGACGACCACGCCACTGCCTGCACGGTGCTCGCCGATCTTGATTGGGAGCGCTACGCACCCTTGTTCGCCGCGGCCCGCGCGCGCCCACTGATCGGCGATCTGCCCGAGGTGCAGCGGGCGCTGAGCCACGCAGGGGAGGAGGGGTCCGCCGGGAGTGAAACCGCCGGGATCCCCCCCGCCGAGGAGGACCCCGCTGGGCAGGCGCCACGGGGAAGGCTCGCCCGCGAACTGGCGGAGCTGGGCGCGAGCGCCCGCGAGGCGGCGGTGCTGGAGCTGGTGCGCACACACACGGCCGCCGTGCTCGGACACTCCTCCGCC
The DNA here is from genome assembly GCA_049510515.1 of Solirubrobacteraceae bacterium. GTDB lineage: Bacteria > Actinomycetota > Thermoleophilia > Solirubrobacterales > Solirubrobacteraceae > Palsa-744. The sequence goes on from JBEKYV010000470.1 coordinate 527, forward strand.
GAGCAGGTGCCGGCGCGGCGGCCGTTCAAGGAGCAGGGCTTCGATTCGCTCGCCGGTGTGCAGCTGTGCGAGCGGCTGGCGGCGGCGAGCGGGCTGCGGCTGCCCTCCACGCTCACCTTCGACCACCCAACCCCGCGGGCGCTCGCCGAACATCTGCTGGTGGAGCTGACCGGCACTCACCGTGCCGCGCCTACGGCCGCCGTCGCGGCGAGGACCGACGAGCCAGTCGCGATCGTGGGGATCGGCTGCAGATATCCCGGGCCCGCCCACCAGGCGCCCGCCGGCTCGATCCGCTCCCCCGAGGAGCTGTGGCAGCTGCTGGCGGCCGGTGGCGACGCGATCGGGGAGTTCCCAACCGACCGCGGGTGGCGCCTGGATGAGCTGTACGACCCCGACCCCAACCAGGCGGGCACCACCCACCGGGCGGGCATCACCCACCAGGCGGGCCCCACGGGCACCACCCACCGGGCGGGCACCAGCTACGTACGCGAAGGCGGCTTCCTGCGCGACGCCTGCGAGTTTGACGCCGCCTTCTTCGGCATCTCCCCCCGCGAGGCGCTGGCGATGGATCCCCAGCAGCGGCTGCTGCTGGAAGCCTCCTGGGAGGCGCTCGAAGACGCGGCCATCGACCCGCTCTCGCTGCGGGGCAGCCGCGCCGGGGTGTTCGCCGGGGTGGGCGGCCAGGATTACAACGCGCGCCTGTGGTCGACGCCCGCCGAGGAGCTGGAGGGCTACGGCCTCACCGGCGGCGCGGGCAGCGTGCTGTCGGGCCGCGTCTCCTACACGCTCGGCCTGGAGGGCCCGGCGCTGACGGTCGACACCGCCTGCTCCTCCTCGCTGGTGGCACTGCACCTCGCGGTCAACGCACTGCGCCAGGGCGAATGCTCGCTGGCGCTGGCGGGTGGCGTGACCGTGATGGCCACGCCGCGCGTGTTCGTCGAGTTCAGCCGCCAGCGTGGCCTCGCGCGGGACGGGCGCTGCAAGCCGTTCGCCGACGCCGCCGACGGCACCGGCTGGAGCGAGGGCGCGGGGGTGCTCGTGCTGGAGCGCCTTTGCGATGCGCGCGCCAACGGCCACGAGGTGCTGGCGCTGGTGAGGGGCAGCGCGGTCAATCAGGACGGTGCCTCCAACGGCCTGACGGCGCCCAACGGGCCCTCGCAGCAGCGGGTGATCATGCAGGCGCTCGCCGACGCCGGCCTCTCCCCGGCGGAGATCGACGCGGTCGAGGCGCACGGCACCGGCACCACGCTGGGCGACCCGATCGAGGCGCAGGCGCTGCTGGCCACCTACGGCCAAGGCCGCGAGGGGCGCGCCCCGCTGTGGTTGGGGTCGGTGAAGTCCAACATCGGCCACACCCAGGCGGCCGCCGGCGTGGCGGGCGTGATCAAGATCGCGATGGCGCTGCGCCACGGGGTGCTGCCCCGCACCCTGCACGTGGACGCGCCCAGCGCCGAGGTGGATTGGTCGACGGGCGCGGTGTCGCTGCTGGTCAAGGAGGTCCCGTGGCAGCGAGGCGCCGAGCCCCGGCGCGCGGCCGTCTCCTCGTTCGGGATTGGCGGCACCAACGCGCACGTGATCCTTGAGGAGGCGCCCGAGCTCGCCCCCAGAACCGTCGAGGAGGCCCCCGAGCTCGCCCCCAGAACCGTCGAGGAGGCGCCCGAGCTCGCGCTCGCCGCCGGCGAGAACGCCGAGCCAGAGTCGCAATCGCTTCCCGATCTGCTGCCGTGGGTGCTGTCGGCCCGCGGCGAAGAGGGTTTGCGCGCTCAGGCCACGCGTTTGCGCCAGCTCTTGGAGGGCCCGCGCGAGGTGGAGGCGGTCGATGTTGCGTTCTCGCTCACGGCACGCGCCGGGCTCGAGGACCGCGCGGTGCTGCTCGATCGCAAGCAGCCGCTGGAGGGCCTGGCGGCGCTGGCGGAGGGCCGGGCGGTGGAGGGTGTGTTGCGCGGCGCTGCCGTCGATCAGCGGGTGGCGTTCATGTTCACCGGCCAGGGCGCGCAACGGGTTGGTATGGGTCGCGATTTGTACAACGCGTTCCCGGTGTTCCGCGCGGCGTTCGACGAGGCGTGCGCCCACCTCGACCCTCATCTTGCCCACCTCGATCGCCACCTCGCCCACCTCGCGCCCCATCCCGAAGGCGGCCTACGGGAGCTGATGTTAGGCGCGAGTGACCCCACCGAGGCGCGCATCGAGGAGGCCGCGCTGGACGGCACCGCGCTGGCGCAGCCGGCTCTGTTCGCGTTGGAGGTGGCGCTGTTCCGCCAGCTGGAGGCGTGGGGCGTGCGGCCCGACTTCCTGATCGGCCACTCCGTCGGAGAGCTGGCGGCGGCGCACGTGGCGGGCGTCTTCTCGCTCGCGGATGCGTGCAGGCTGGTGGCGGCGCGTGGCCGCTTGATGGGTGCGCTGCCGACAGGCGGCGCGATGGCGGCGATCGCCGCGCCCGAGGCGGAGGTGCTGGAGTCGTTCGCGGCGCTCGATCGCTGGGAGGAGAGGGTGGCGCTGGCCGCGGTGAACGCCCCCGGCTCGGTGGTCGTCTCGGGCGACGAGGATGCGGTGCTGGAGCTGGTGGGCGCGTGGGAGCGGTGCGGTGCGCGGACGAAGCGGTTGCGGGTCAGCCACGCATTCCATTCGCCGCGGATGGATGGGATGTTGGAGGAGTGGGGG
>JBEKYV010000471.1:0-3180 GCA_049510515.1 Solirubrobacteraceae bacterium
GTCGGCGATCAAGGCTACCCTCCAGTCGCCGCGCGCCGCGGAGGCTGCGCCCGTCGCGGTCGTCTCAGTTCCCCTCGCCTGAGGCGATGAGACCGCCTGGGACCGACGGATGGCAAGCGCCACAAGAGAGGGCGTCTCTGCCTCGGGGCTGGCTGCCGAGGCCGGTTTGACGGCGTCGCGACCAGCTGACGGAACCTTCAGCCCCCGTATCTGCGGCGTCTCGCGTGCCGGCGGTGCAGCAACGATGGCAGTATGTACTGCTTCCGCAACCAGTGCCGGCGGTGTCTCGAGCGCCCGGTGGCTCGCGCTGCTCTCCGAAGGCGCTCCCGCCCGAGTGGCCCAGACAGCCCCGGAAGCGACCGCGCCGGCGACCGTAACAACGGCGATGGCCTTCGCCGCCAGCGGCATCGTTTGTGCGCGCGGAGCGGTGCCCGTGCTGGCGATACGCCCCATAATGGCTGCCTTGAGCCGGACGCGGTCTGCGTCGCTTAGCTCATGGCCGATACGGGAGAGCCTAATGAGCTCGCGGTCCTGTGGCTGCAGCGGATTCACGGATGCCTCCATGAGTCGCGAGTTCGGAACCTCGCAGTCGCTGCGGCAAACTGTTGCCGCGCATGGCGCAGGCGGGAGTAAACGGTATTCACTGGAATGCCGAGAGCGTGAGCCGCGTCCGCGGGGCTCATCTGCTCCAGCTCGAGCGCGACGAACACGAAGCGCTTTTCGTCATCGACCGCGTCGAGTATCCGGTCGACCGCGCGTGCGGCTTCGGCCCGACGCGCCGCCTCAAACGGCCCTTCGCGCGGGTCGAGGATGGTCTCGATGTCGATGCTTACGTCGGTCAGGCGCGCTTGGGCCCCGAGCGCACCTCGACGCCGCCTCGCAACCCTAACAACGATCCCGAACAGCCACGTACGCAAGGTTGAGCGGCCCTCGAACGTGTGAAGATGCCGATGCACGATGAGAAAGACGTCTTGGACGAGGTCGTCGACGTGCTCGCGGGGGATCCCCAGACGCAGGGCGGTGCGCCAGACGAACTCGACGTGTGCGTCGTAAACCTCCTCGAAACTCGTCACGGCTTGCCCTTGGCTTGGCGCCGCGCTCGGTCTGGCCGCCTTTAGGGCCGTCTGCACCCCCGCACTCATACGTCCGGAGAATTAGTGCGGTCCGGCAGCGGACTTCGTCAAAAAAAATCGAGGGCGAGTCCTAGTTCCCCGCGAACAGCCATTCGAGCCGGCGTGAACAAGGGAAGATTGCCCGCCTGAACGCGGGACACGACGAAGGTGGGCCTGGGTGTGGGCTCGACGACATCCGCCCGCAAGAACATCCGGGAGTGCCGGCCCGCGGCAACGGAGGCATAGATAGACTCGGACGGCGCAAACCACGTGCCCGCTCGCGGCTTCGCCCGAAACGTCGGTCCCGATCCCGCGATCGCTATCGGCCACGCGATGTCCGCTGCACCCCCGACGCATGGGCCAATCTCCAGGGCAGCAGCCACCACAAGGCCGCACACTCGAAAGAACGGCTCGAGCAGAACAAAGGATGCCCGCTCGCCGCTGGGCGCCGAGCGGGAAACCGGCGCGGATAGCCATCCTCCTGCGTGAACGCGCAGCCGGACGAGGCCAGCGTACGTCGTAACACCGGCCGCAATCTCGGCTCCCGGAGCGACGGACGGAAGGGAGCCGTCGTCCACCGCCGCCGCGACGGCGATATCCCAGCTTACCCGCGCGCGAGATGGGTCCGGCCCAACGAGAACGCGATGCTGCGCCGGTATATCCGTCGCCGGCGGCTGCGCCTTCTCAACGGCCGTGGCTTCGCCCACCGTCGCGGCGACGATCACGGCCACCGCGGACACGAGCGTCGCGCATCCATCTGCCTCCAGGACGCGCCGGCTCGTCGCTCCGCGCCAGCTTGTGGAGATGACGGCGCGCCGGCGGTTGTCTTCCTCTCGCTCTACCGAGACTACGACTCGCACGGGGACCTGGGCCGCCCGCGGCGGAAGCAGCGTGGCGACTTCCTCGGCAACAGCGTCGCTAGAGCCGCACTCTAGCGGCCCTGTCCACTCGACGAGGATCGGCGGCGCCGAGGCGGGCACCGCGGCTTGTGCAAAGGTCACGTTGAACAACAAGGCAAACGCCAGGACGACTCCTGCGGCGCCTACTGGGACCCGCCGCAGAGCGCGTCGGTACGCGTGACCGCTAGGGGCAATAGTTCCCCTGGGCACCGATCGGCTGCCGAGGCCGTCGTCCGCCGCGGTTGCATCGCTCCGCGCTCGGCGACGATAGGTGAGAACCAATGCACATCGGTATCTCCTGCGTGAGCCCCATTCTGTAAGCCGGTCGAAATGCGCCGCATGATGAGCGCATGACAGAGACAGGAACGAAGTGGTCAGAACGGGTTCGCGATTGGCGGGCGAGCGGCGAGAGCGCGGAGCAGTTTCAGCGTGGCTGGACATCGTAGTTCCACTCGCCACGAAAGGCTTGCTTATGGATGGCGAGCGACTTCATCTGGGTTTTGGTGATGACCACGCCTTGTGGGGTAGTTTCCGGTGTCGAGTTTGGCCTTCACTCGCCTGTCGAGGTGCGAGTGTGTCCGATGAGCTCCACCACAGCCTCGAAGGTTCTCAGCGGCTTACCACGCCAGTTCTATGTGATGTGACAGAAGAGGCGATGTTCGATGCGGTTCCACTTACGTTGCTTCCGCCAGTATCTGCGGTGATGAAGAGCTCGTTCGTGTGGGGATAGGCGCGCCGCCCCATCGCCATCCACCAGCGCCGGATCGACGCGACGGCGAACGCCGGCGTGTCGTGGTCGCATCCCAACGGAAACATACGCTTCGTTGCGTGCCATGTCGTAGACGCCCTACGGAACGGCCTTGCCCGAGGCGTCGCTGGGAAAGTCGTGCACGAGACTTTTTCCGGTTGCCCCGCGGGCTGCCACTCCTGCCCGGCGTTCTTGAAAGCTCAACGCTTGCGAATGCTTCCTGGGTTTGCGGCGAGCTCTTGCGGTAGCCAAAATTCGTTCCCGTTGACGTCGAAGTGTCGCATCGACGCACTGGACATCGAGTCTAGCGTTACGTCATACGAAACGTAGGCGCTTGACGCCGAATGCAGCGTGAAGTCTGTATGGTGGATCACTACACCCCCGTCGCGGACAGGTGGGCTCGGAAGTTTGGCAAGGTAGG
>JBEKYV010000472.1:0-3158 GCA_049510515.1 Solirubrobacteraceae bacterium
CCTTGCCGTGGCGGCCGAGGTCGCGCCCGAGCTCGGGGTCGCGCAGGATCTCGATCGTGCGCTCCGCGCACTGCTCCGGGCTCGAGACGAGAAAGCCCGTGATGCCGTCCTGGATCTGCAGGGGGATCCCGCCGACGTCGCCGCCGATGAACGGCCGCGCCTTCCAGATCGCCTCCGAGACCGTCAGGCCGAAGCCCTCGCGCGTGGACTTCTGGATCAGCACGTCCGCGTGCGACTGGAAGGCGTTCACCTCGATCGCGCCGACGTTGTTGAAGTTGTTGAGGATGTGTATGTCGGGGTCGCCGTCCGCGTGGGCGATCGTGGCGTTGAAGAAGTCCCAGCCCTCGGGGTCATCGCTGGCCATCGACCCGACCAGGGCCAGTTGGGCGGTGGGTACCCGCTCCTTCACCATGCGGTAGGCGTCGATCACCCCCAGCGGGTCCTTCCACGGATCGAAGCGCGACACCTGGCACATCAGCGGCCGGTCCACGTCGATCCCAAACTGGCCGCACACATACGCGGCGTCTTCGGGGGACAGCGCCATGTTCTTCGGGGTCAGCGGGTCGATCGCCGGCGGCACGATATTGACGTGGCCGTTCATCCCCGGCGGCACGTATTCGCGCATGTGGAACAGCGACTGGGGATAATCCTCGATGTAGGGCAGCAGGTGCGCGATCGTCTCCGGGTTGGGGGTGGAGAGGTCGATGTGGCAGCGCCACACCCACCCCTTCGCCTTGCCCGGCGCCAGCTGCTGCAGCGCCGCCGGCTGGGGGTCGTGGATCAGGCACACATCCCACCCGCCCGACAGCTCGCGCGCGTTCATCTCGTTGTAGCGCCGCCAAGTCTCCCACTGCTCCTCGTCGAGGTCCTCCGGCGCCCCCTGCAGCGCGTTGTGCATCAGCTTGGTTGCGTTGAAGAATTCCTCGCGCCCGTAGATCACCTGCCACTCGCACTCCAGTCCCACGTCCCGCATCAGCGGCACCAGCGTGTACAGGATCTCCGACACACCCCCACCGAACGCGGTCGCGGAGACGTGCACCACGCGGCTGCCCTTCAGCGGCTCCGCCAGCTCGCGGATCTCATCGATCAGATCACGCCCACAGATGTGGGTGTAATCGGCGAGCGTCTTCGTTCCGACGGCGACGGGCTGGAGCACGCGCGCACGATACCGGTACCTCAGGCGCCCCGGGTGCGGGCCCGCGGCGGGTCCACGGTTCGAGGCCTCCACAACGGCCGGGGGAATGTGGATATTTTGGATGGCCTGCGCCCGATGTGTCCCACACCGCGGCCCCCGCGGGGGGTGGCTGGCGTTATGGTTTTGCCTGCGTGCTCAACGGTCGCATCTACCGCGCAGCCTTCCTCCCGCTGCTGTTCGCGCTGGTGGTCGCGGGGTTTTCGCTCACCGGGCGCACAGCGCCACTGAGCTCCAACCTCGCCCCCGACGCTTTCGAAGGCGCGCGCGCCTTCGCCACGCTGGGTGCGCTCGCCCGGCAGTTTCCCGAACGCCAACCCGGCAGCACCGGCGATCAGAAGCTCGCCGCCTACCTGGCGCAGACGCTGCGCGGGTTGGGCAGCGCCGCCAAAGGCGGGTTCGCGGTGAGCACGCGCACCGTCCAGGCCCCCACCATCGAAGGGGAGCGCACGCTCACGACGGTAATCGCACAGCGGCCGGGCACCACCGGTGGAGCCCCGATCGTGATCCTCGCCCACCGCGACGCCGCCGGCAGGGGCGCGGAGGCGGAACTGTCAGCCACCGCTGCGCTGCTCGAACTCGCACGCGTGCTCTCCGCCGGGGAGACACAACATGCGATCGTGCTGGTTTCAACCAGCGGGGGTTCGGGCGGGGACGGGGGCGCCACCGACTTCGCCGCGCACGCCGGCGAATTGGTTGGCATGACGGGAGCAGGAGCCGGTGCGGGGGTGTCGGGCGCAGGCGGGTCGGGCCGGACGATCGACGCCGCGTTGGTGCTCGGCGATCTCGCGGGCACGCGCGCATCCGGGCCGGAGGTGTCCTCGTTCTCGGCCTCCGCCGGCTCGGCGCCGGCGCTGCTGCAGAGCACCGTGGCGGCGGCGGTCGCCCAGCAGGCGGGGGGCACAACCGGCGCGCCGGGGACGCTCACCCAGCTCGCACACCTCGTCTTCCCACTCACCGGCGGCGAACAGGGCTCGCTCGGGGCCGGCGGGCTGCCCGCGGTGCTGGTGGGGGCCGGTGGCGAACTGCCTCCAGCCGCCGGCGCACCGGTGAGCGCGGCGCGGCTGGAAGCGCTCGGACGAGGTGTGCTCGCCGCCGTGTATGCGCTGGACGGCGGACCAGAAATCGGTGGCAGCGACGCAAATGGGAGCCTTGAAACGGGGCTGCCGATCCAGCGGAAGGCGATCCCCTCGTGGGCGCTGCGCTTGCTGGTGGCGGCGCTGATGCTGCCGGCGCTGGCGGTGCTCGGGGACGGCTTCGCGCGTGCCCGCCGGCGGCGGGTGCGGGTGGGGCGCTGGGTGGTGTGGGCGCTGGCGTGCGCGCTTCCATTCCTTCTCTGCGCGGTGTTCGCGATGCTGCTCGGCTCGCTCGGCGCGATCCCCGCCCCGCGCCCCCCTGTCTCCGAAGCGGCCCTGCCGTTCGACGGCCACGCCGTGGAGGCGGTGTTGGCGAGCGCGCTCGTGCTGGTGCTCGCGTGGCTGGCGTGGCCCGCGCTGATGCGCCGGCTCACTCTGCCGATCCTCCCACGCACCGATGCGGCAGCGCTCGGGATGCTGCTCGTGCTTGGCGGCCTCACCGCGGTGGTGTGGGCGTTGGATCCGCTCACCGCGCTGCTGCTCCTGCCAGCCCTGCACCTGTGGCTGGTGCTGGCAATGGGAGCCCCCGGCTCGCGCCCCCCGGCATCGGTCGCCGCGCCGCCCGGGTGGAGCGCAGGGGGGAGCGGTGGCGGCGGTGGGCGCGGAGCCGGCGGGGGGCGCCTCCAGGCGCTCCTTCTGGTGGCGCTCGGCGTGCTGCCACTCGCGCTGCTGGTCGCCTTCTACGCCCACCAGCTCCACCTGGGGATCGGGGGTGTGGCGCACACCGCCCTGCTGCTGCTTGCCGGCGGGCGCATTCGACTGGCGGGCGCTGTGCTGTGGAGCGCCGCCTTCGGCTGTCTTGCGGCGGCGCTGCGTGTCAACCCACGTAT
>JBEKYV010000473.1:0-3144 GCA_049510515.1 Solirubrobacteraceae bacterium
TACCGCCTGCCGCGCGAGGTGCTCGACGCTGAGGTGCAGCGCATCCTCGACCTCGGCGTCACGCTGGAGCTGAACGCGAAGGTCACCGACATCCTCGGCGCGATCCGCGAGGGCGGCTTCGACGCCGCGTTCCTCGCCGTCGGTGCGCACATCGGCCGGCGCGCGTACATCCCCGCCGGGGAGGCCGCGCACATCCTCGACGCGGTGACGATGCTGCGCGGCATGGAGGGGCAGGAGCGCCCGCTGCTCGGCCGGCGCGTGGTCGTCTACGGTGGCGGCAACACCGCGATGGACGCCGCGCGCACCGCCAAGCGCCTCGGCGCCGAGGAGGCGATCGTCGTCTACCGCCGCACCCGCGACCGCATGCCCGCGCACGACTCCGAGGTGCAGGAGGCGCTCGAAGAGGGCGTGATGATGAAGTGGCTCTCCACCATCCGCCACGCCGGCGCGGGCCGGCTGGTGCTGGAGAAGATGGAACTCGACGCCTCCGGCTTTCCCCAGCCCACCGGCGAACTCGCGGAGCTCCAGGCCGACTCGCTCGTGCTCGCGCTCGGCCAGGAAGCCGACCTCTCGCTGCTGCACGGCGTGCCTGGCCTGGAGATCGATGACGGCGTCGTGCGGGTCGCCCCGAACATGATGACCGGCCACCCCGGCATCTTCGCGGGCGGGGACATGGTGCCCGCCGAGCGCACCGTCACCGTCGGGGTCGGCCACGGCAAGCAGGCCGCGCGCAACATCGACGCCTGGCTGCGCGACGCCGAGTACGCGCACCAGCCGGAGCCTGAGCTCGCGAGCTTCGAGACGCTCAACACCTGGTACTACACCGACGCGCCGCCCACCGTCGCGCCGCGCCTCGACGCTATCCGCCGCCAGTCCACCTTCGAGGAGGTCACGCTCGGCCTCGACGAGACGAACGCGCTGTTCGAGGCCCGCCGCTGCCTCTCCTGCGGCAACTGCTTCGGCTGCGACAACTGCTACGGCGTCTGCCCCGACAACGCGGTCCTGAAGGTCGACGAGGGCGACGGCTACGCGTTCGACCTCGACTACTGCAAGGGCTGCGGGATCTGCGTGCAGGAGTGCCCGTGCGGGGCAATCGAGCTGGTCCCGGAGACCATCTGACACTCGCGGATCGACTTGTCAGCTCAGCGGCTGCAGGCGTGTCCGTTCGACCTTGGCCAGCTTGCGCCGCAGCCGCTTGTATTCGCGCTCCTGCGTCGGTGTGCGCTTGTGGCCCCTGTGCGCGAGGTTCGTGCGCTCCAGGGGGTCGGCCTTGAGGTCGTACATCTCCCACTGGTCGGGCACTTTGCCCGCGACGTCGTAGTAGCGGGCGAGCTTGTAGCGTTGTTCGCGGATTGAGACGACATGGTTGGGCGGCTCGGGGTAGGGCCCCTTCGCCTGGCCGGACTGCCAGTCGTCGTAGGTGAAGACGGTGTAGTCCTGCGGCGATTTGGGTGAGGCGCTGAGGATTTGATCGGAGTAGTCGATCCCCTGCCAGGCCGAACGCGCCGAGGCGGGTGCGTCGACGAGACTCGCGAGCGTAGGCAGGAAGTCGACGTGCGAGACGAGCGCGTCGCTCGCGCGGGGGCGAGGGAACAGGCGCGGGCTGGAGTAGACCAGCGGGACGCGCGTGGACTCCTCGTAGAAGTTGAAGTTCTTCTGGCGCAGCCCGCCGTGGGAGGTGCCCATCTCACCGTGATCGGCGGTCGCGATCACGAGCGTGTTCTCCAATAAGCCGGTACTTGCGAGCGTGTCGAGGAGCTTCACCAGGTACGCGTCCGAGGACTTCATCAGGTTGCCGTAGAAGTTCAGGTAGTTGCGCTTCATCTGCGGTGTGGGGATCGGTCCGGAGGCGTTGAACAGACGCAGGAACTGCTCCTGGACGGTTGGCTTGGTCGAGAGGTCTTCGTTGGCGGTCGCCGGCACCTCGATCTCGCCTGTCAGCCACGAGTCGTCATAGCCGCCTTCGGTGTAGGTCTTGGGATAGAACAGCACGTCGTGGGGGTTGACGAGTGAGACGACCAGGAAGAACGGCTGGCTCTGTGCGGCCATCGAGTCGAGGTATTGGAGCGCGCCTTCGGTACCCGCTTCCGGCGTGCCCTGGGAGCTCATGAAGCGACCGTCGTTGTCGTAGATCCCGCCGCCCTCCTCCGGGACGTCCTGGTTGGCGCCCGCGTCCGGCGGATCCCAGCGGGTGAACCCGTATTGGTTGACATCAGACGGGACCCAGCTCGTGCCGTTGGCAGGCTTGTTGCAGTGGAACTTGCCCTTATAGACCGGCGTGTAGCCCGCGGCCGCGACGACCGTCGCGGGATTCTCGAAAGAGAGCGCGAGTTCGACCTGAGGATATTCGGGAGACGGCATGTTGGTCTCGAGCGTGTACTTGACGCCGTGTTGGGCGGGGAAGTAGCCGGACATCAGCGTCGAGCGTGCCGGTGAGCACATGCAGGCGTTTGTGAACGCGTTCTCGAACGTCAGCCCATTGTCTTGCAGTCGGGTCACACCGGGTAGGTTGCGCTGTGACCAGCCGGGCGGGAAGTGCTGGATCGCGCGCTGCTGATCGGTCAGGAAGAGCAGGATGTTCATGCCCGCGACCCTGCCCGTGGAAGCGGCGCGGCGGGGCTTTGGGCGTGTCGCGGCGACAGCCGCTGCCGCACGGCCGCCGAGCAGAATGCCAGGCGCGGCAACGGCCGCTGTCTTGAGCAGATCGCCGCGGGTGATCCCCTCTTGCTCAGCCGCCTCGCGCTGCGGAGGTGCCCCAACCTGCTTGGAATCGCTGTCCGCTCTGTCCATGACGCTCCTTTCGATCTCAGCGCTGCATGCGCGAGATCGTCTTGGTGACCCGTTTGAAGATGCTGAGGGCGTTCGACGCAAACGCCGCCGCGTAGACAAACCTGCCGTCGGGACTCACAGCGATCGAGCTGGCACCGAGCAGCCCGCGCCCGAGCGCGCAGCTGTGCGGTAGGCCTATGGCCAGACAGCCCGCGCGCCGAGGCTTCTGCGTCAGCGCTCCCGATTCGGCGCTGCGATCGAGGACGTCGATCGCGCCAGAGGCGAAGGCCGCGGCGTAGACGTTGGCGCCATCGGGGGACACCGCGAGCCCCTCGGGAGCGTTGAGCGCCCGCCCCAGCGAGCAGCCGGCTGCCA
>JBEKYV010000474.1:0-3140 GCA_049510515.1 Solirubrobacteraceae bacterium
ACGGCGGTCACCAGGGCGTTGAGCGTGGCCAGCGGCAGAAGCACCTTCCAGCCAAAGGACATCAGCTGGTCGTAGCGCAGGCGCGGCAGGGTGGCGCGCACCCAGATGAAGAAGAAGGTGAAGAGGCCCATCTTGAACAGCACCACGAACGGGTCGACCCACCCGGGGGGGTGGATGCCGAACGGCAAAAGCCAGCCGCCGAGGAACACGGTGGTCACGATCCCGGAGACCACCAAGACGTTGAGGTACTCGGCGAAGTAGTAGGAGGCAAAGCGTCCGCCGCCGAACTCGGTGTTGTAGCCGCCCACCAGCTCGGCGTCGGCCTCCGTCAGGTCGAACGGGGCGCGGTTGATCTCCGCGAAGGAGGCGGTGAGGAAGATCAGGAAGCCGAAGAACTGCGGCACGATGTACCACATCCCCTGCTGCGCGTAGACGATGCCGGTCAAAGAGAGCGTCTGCGCGGTCATGATCACTCCCACCAAAGCGAGCCCTTGGGAGACCTCGTAGGAGATCATCTGCGCGGCGCCGCGCATCGCGCCGAGGAACGAGTACTTCGAGCCCGAGGCCCAGCCGCCGAGCATGATCCCGTAGAACGCGATCGCCCCGAACGCGAACAGGTAGAGCGGCCCGATCGAGAGGTCCACCCCGTACAGCCCGACGGGCTTGCCGAAGATGTGCTGGACGTTGCCGAACGGGATCAGCGCGAACGCGGCGACGGCCGTGAGGATCGAGATGACCGGCGCGAATGCGAACAGGAAGCCGATCGACGTGGTCGGGCGGAACTGCTCCTTGGTGAGCAGCTTGAGGATGTCGGCGAGCGGCTGCATCGCGCCGTAGGGCCCGACGCGGTTGGGGCCGTAGCGCGACTGGAAGCGCCCCAAGATCTTGCGCTCGGCGAGCAGCACGACAGGAACGAGCTGCAGGCCGACGGCGAAGATCACCACGGCCTTGAGGATCTGGATCCACCATTCTTCGTAGAAGCCGACGGTGGCGAAGACCATCATGAGGCCACCGCTACGGGCGCGACCAACGCCGTCAGCTCGTCCAAGACCCGTCGCTCGTCCCGCGTCTCGCCCGGGCGCGCCACCCCGGGCCGCAGCCGCTGGACGCGCCCGTCGGGGTGCACCACGGTGCCCTCCTTCTCGGCGTAGGCGAGCGAAGGGAAGACGACGTTGGCGTGCGCGCGGACGCCCTCGGTGAGGAACGTGGCGTGGGCGATCACGGTGGAGGCCCGCTCAAGCGCCTGCTCCCACAGCTCCCGCTCGGCCTCCGACCACGGCGAGCGCAGGTGCTCGGAGGAGGGCAGGGGGGACGGACCCGCGAGCGGGTCGGCGTCGAGCAGGTAGATCGCGGAAAGCTCCCCGGCGGCCAGCGCCGCGGCGATCCCGTGCGCGTCGAGCCCGATGTCCTCGATCTCGGAGAGCTCCGACCCGGCGTTGGGGAGCACGCCCACTTCACGCAGGCCGCGGCCGTTGGTGGAGGTGGAGATTTCGAGCAGCCCGGCGCCGTCCACGCCGGCTAGCCCCAGCGCGGAGGCGAGCGCGAGCAGCGCCCGCACGGCAGCCTCGCCGTCGGCGCCGGCACCGAGGCGCTCGTGCCACAGCACGACGACCTCCTCGCCGGCAGAGCGCAGCGTGTCGAGCAGCTCCGCGCGCGCGGACTCGTCGAGCAGCTGCTCGCGCCCTGCCGGCACCAGCTGCAGCCCGTGGCGGCGCACGCCCTTGCGCAGTCGCAGGTCGAGGATCGCGGCGTCGGCGATCGGTTCGCAGTCGAGCAGCAAAACGGCGTGGGCGAACTCGAGGTCGCTGACGCTCGCCTGCAGGCCGGGCTCGGCGAGCGCGCGCAGCAGCTCCAGCGGCAGCGCGCCGGCGACGCGCGAGTCGAGATGCGGCGAGCCCAGAACGTCGCGCACGAGGCGTGCGAGCAGCGAGCCCTCCTCGCACGTGGCGCCCCCGCCGGCCAGCGCGCCGACGTGCTCCCCCGCGCGGCGCAACCCGGAGGCGGCCTCCTCCAGAGCGCGCTCCCAGGAGACGGGGCGCAGCTCGCCGCCGTCGCGCACCAACGGCGAAGTGACGCGCAAATCACCGCCGAGCACCGGGTAGGCGAAGCGGCCGCGGTCGCACAGCCAGCCGTCGTCGACCTCCGGGTTCTGGCGGGAGAGCACGCGCAGCACCTGCTCGTCGCGCACGGTGAGCATCACGTTGCACTGCGACGGGCAGAGCGTGCAGACGGAGCCGGCATCCTCGATGTCCCACGGGCGCGCGCGGAAGCGGTAGGGCTGGGAGGTGAGCGCCCCGACGGGGCACAGCTCGACGATGTTGCCGGAGAACGGCGCGACGTAGGGGTGGCCGTCGAAGGTGGAGACGTAGGAGTGTGCGCCGCGCTCTTGCAGCACGAGCTGGTGGTCTTCGGAGATCTCCTGGGAGAAGCGCACGCAGCGGTAGCAGAGGATGCAGCGCTCGCGGTCGATCGCGATCAGGGGGGAGAGCGCGAGCGGCTTGACGAAGTGGCGCTTGGGATCGACATAGCGCGAGAGGCCGCGGCCCCAGCCGAAGGTGATGTCCTGCAGCGGACACTCGCCGCCCTTGTCGCAGACGGGGCAGTCGAGCGGGTGGTTGATCAGCAGGAACTCGACGACCGAGTTCTGCGCGACCTTCACGCGCTCGGACTGGGTGTGCACGACCATCCCGTCCTTGACCGGCGTGGAGCAGCCGGTTTGCAGCTTGGGGATGCCCTCGATCTCCACCAGGCACATGCGGCACGCGCCGACCGGGTTGCCGAGCTTGGGCTCGTAACAGAACACCGGGATCTCGATGTCGCCGAGCTTGGCGGCGTCGACCAGCATCGCGTTCTCGGGTGCCTGCACCTCCAAGCCGTCGATCGTGAAGGTGATCGTCTTCGGGGCGGGCCGCGGCATCAGGCTGCCACCAATCGCTTGCTCGCCATATGCGCTTCGAGCTCGTCTTTGAACTTGGCGATGATCGAGCCGATCGGCATCGCCATCGCGTCGCCGAGCACGCAGAGGCAGTTGCCGATGATGTGCTCCTGCACGGAGGCCATGATCTCGAGGTCCATCGGCGTGGCCTCGCCGGCGTCGATCCGCTCGAGCATCGTGACCGTCCAGTTGGTGCCCTCGCGGC
>JBEKYV010000475.1:0-3137 GCA_049510515.1 Solirubrobacteraceae bacterium
CTTGCGCCAAGCGGCGAGCACTCGACCCGGACCCCAATCGGCCACCGCCTCCGCGGAGCGGTGAAAGTCCGCCAGCAGACGGGCCACCTCGGCGACGTGCGCGCGGGTGAGAGCGCTCGCTGCGATCAGACCCGCGAAGGTGTCCTGCTCGCGGAAGCTCTGCATCTCCACGACGTACTCCACCGCTTCGGGAGCGCCATCGCGGGCCAGGCGAAATCCGCGTCCGGTCTCGACGATCGCGCGCACGCCGAGGTACAGGCCCGGCGCGAGGGAACGGTTGACGCGCACCTCCTCGCGGCACGCGTCGCGGCGGCGCTCGAGCGTGCTGTAGTCCAGGAAGCCCAGCGCGAGCGGCTTCTTGACCTTGTACGCGCGCTCGCCCGCCACAAACACCCAGGAGGCGTGAGTCTCATGCACCGCGACCGGCGGATGCCCTCGATACATCGCGGGCGCGGCCAGCGCCCGCAGCAGGGCCGGATTGCCACGCTGCCCCCGGCGGCTATCGGCCTGGGCCGTGGGCGATTTGGGCATTGCCCGCTCCAGCATAGGGTGGTCGTGACCGCGCATGCGCGGTCACGGGACCCGCCGCATGCGGCGGGTCCACCGTTGGCGCATGCGCCAACGGCAGGGCAGTGCATGCACTGCCCTGAAGCAGGGCCGCATGCGGCCCTGCCCTCCCCCTCACACCCTGATCGCAGGTCAGGCCTCGCCCCAGGCGGCGGCGAACATCGCCTCCGCGGCGCACCTGGCAAGTACGGTGGACGCCAAGCATTATGGGTTGATCGCGCATGACGAAGCGGCGCGGTCGTCGGTCACGCCACCTATGTCAAGCTCGATGAGACGCGGGCCGAAGTGGCGGTCGAGGTGGCCGACCACCTCCACGGCCGCGGCCTGGGAACGATCCTTGTCGAGCGCCTCGCGGCCACCGCCGAGCGGCGGGGGATCACGCATTTCGTGGCTGAGGTGCTCTGTGAGAACCGCGCGATGCTGGATGTCTTTCGAGAGGGTTTCGACGCGCGTGTGGTGGGCCGCGAGGGGTCCGGGGAGAAAGTTGAGTTCCTGACCTCGGGCTGGCGCCTGGCGCGCAGGCGCTTCGGTGGGGATGACGGTAGCGCGCAGCGGGGGAGCGGTACGCTCGCGGGTACGTGAGCCCCGTGCTTGGAGGCCGGCCGTGCCGATGATCGAGGTCGAGGGGGTGGCCAAGCGGTTCGGCTCCACCCAGGCGCTCGCCGGCTTCGATCTCGTCGCCGAGGAGGGCAGGGTGCTCGCTCTGCTGGGCCCCAATGGGGCTGGTAAGACGACGCTCGTGCGGATCCTGGCGACGCTGCTCAAGCCCGACAGCGGCCGCGCGCGCGTGGCGGGGTGCGATGTCGCCGCCGATGCTGCCCGGTTGCGTACTTTGATTGGCCTGACCGGCCAGTTCGCGGCGGTCGACGAGTTGTTGACCGGTCGGGAGAACCTCGAGCTTGTCGGGCTCTTCTACCACCTCGGCAAGGCCGAGCGCCGCCGTCGCGCTCAGGATGTGCTGGAGCGCTTCTCCCTGACGGATGCCGCCGAGCAGCTCGTCAAGACCTACTCCGGTGGGATGCGACGCCGGCTGGATGTCGGGGCCAGCCTCATCGGGCGCCCGCGGGTGTTGTTCCTGGATGAGCCGACCACGGGTCTTGATCCCCGTACGCGCAATGACGTGTGGGGCTTCGTGGAGGAGCTTGTCGCGGGCGGCACGACGGTGTTGCTGACGACGCAGTACATGGAGGAGGCCGAGCACCTCGCGCATCGCATCGTCGTGATGGACGCCGGCATGGTCGTTGCGCAGGGGACCGCCGGCGAGCTCAAGGAGCGCCTCGGCGGCGATGTGCTCGAGGCGCGCGTGGCGAGCGCGGGCGACCTCGCCAGGGCGGCGGCGCTGATCGCGGGGCTCGGGCAGGGCAGCCCCCGGGTCGATGTCGAGGAGCGGCGCGTGAGCCTGCTCACCAGCGGCGCCACCCAGGTACTCATAGCCGCGGGGCTGCGCCTGCAGGAGGAGGGCATCGCGCTCGCGGATCTCGGCATCCGCCACCCATCGCTCGACGACGTGTTCCTGTCGCTCACCGGCAACCCGGCCAGCGCTCAAACCGGTGGTACGAGCACTGACGGCCACCCGGCCCGGGTGCCCGCTGCCAAACCCCCTGAGCGCCAGCCGGCGGCCAGGCGGACGCGACGTGCGCCGCGGCTGAGCGCCGCGGGCGCCCGCGACACGGGCGGCGTGGCCAGGCGCAACCTGCTTCGCATCGTGCGCAACCCGCGGCTGCTGGTGATCTCGGCGGTCCAGCCGGCGCTGCTGCTCGTGCTCTTCCGCTACGTCCTCGGCGGCGCGATTCACATCCCCGGGGGCAGCTATGTCGATTACATCGTCCCCGCGGTCTTCATCGAGGCGGTGATGATCGGCGGCATGGCCACCGCGATCGGGTTGGCCGACGATCTGGGTAGCGGAATCATCGACCGTTTCCGCAGCCTGCCGATGGCCCGATCCGCGGTCCTCGCCGGTCGCACGCTCGCCGATCTCAGCCGCAGCATCTTCTCGTTGGCGCTGATGGTCGGCCTGGGGCTGTTGGTTGGATTCAGCTTCCACGGGAGCATCGGCGCGATCGTCGCGGGCCTGGCGATCGTAATCTTCTTCGGGTACAGCTTCTCGTGGGTCTACGCCACGATCGGCCTGCTCACGAAGGATCCCGAAACCGCACAGGTCGCTGGGATCCTGCCGTTCTTCGTCCTCGTCTTCGCCAGCTCGGCGATCGTCCCCGTAGCGACCATGCCCGGCTGGCTTCAGCCCTTCGCCCGCCACCAGCCGGTCAGCATCACGATCAACGCGGTCCGCGCACTGCTCCAGGGCGAACCGACGCACCACTGGGTATGGCAGTCACTCGCGTGGTCCACCGGGATCCTGGTGGTGTTCTTCGCGATCGCGGTACGCCTGTATCGGAACGTCGCCGCGTGAGCGTTGGCGCCGTGCTCAGCATGTGACCGCTGTGCCGACGTGCTCGCGAAGCTCCTCGCGGGCGTCGGGGTGGGCAGCGTGCTCGATGATCAGCCGCGCCTGCGCTCGCGAACTGGTCGGCACATGTGCCGACCAGCGGACCGGCGCATGCGCCGGTCCG
>JBEKYV010000476.1:0-3136 GCA_049510515.1 Solirubrobacteraceae bacterium
CCGCTGCGCAGCGAGTGCGACGTGGCGCTGCCGATGCTGGAGGCGATCGAGCGGCGCGCCGCTCGTGCCGAAGTGCCGGTCGATGCACGCATCGAGCGCGGGCGCACGGTGCGCCACGCGCTGCGCGAGCTGGCCGAGCACGAGCGCTTCGATCGGATCGTCGTGGCAGCCGGCGCCGACAGCTCGGGGGAGGGCTTCACGCCCGAGGCGGTGGCATGGCTTTTGACCAACGTCCCTGGCGAGGTGATCGTGCTGCGGCCGGCCAGCGCGGCGCCGCAGACTTTGTTGCAGCCGGAGGATGGGCCGCAGGCTGCGTTGCAACCGGGAGAAGTGGCGCCACCGCAACCCCCGGACGCCTAGCCTGTTGCGATGAACATGCTCAGAGCCTTCCTCCCTCGACAGATCTCCCATCGGCCCACAGCTGTGCTGCTCTGCGCGGCGTTGATCGGAGCGCTGGCGCTCACGGCGACCCTCGCCGCGCCAGCCGGCAGCTCGCCCACCCGCTCCGCGATTGCGAGAGGGGCCTCGAAGAGCACACGCCCGCGCGGCCCGTCATACATGACCGGCCTCAGCGACTCGCACAACGAGATGTTCGGCAACTCCCTCTGGCAGCAGCTGCACACGCAGATCGCGCGCCTGACGGTGCCCTACGACGTGGCTGTGCGCCCGTACGACCTGGAGCAGGCCGAAGCGTGGATCCACGCCGCCGAAGCGCGCCACCAGAAAATCCTCCTCGCCTTCTACCACTCCGAGTACACGCCGATGAAAATGCCGAGCGTCGCGGTGTACAAGCGCGACGTGGCGAAGTTCATCAAGAAGTTCCCGCACATCCGCGAATACCAGGCGTGGGACGAGGCCAACCGCGGGTACGTGCGCGGCTACTTCCAGAGCCCCACCGCCGTGCAGGATGCGCAGTACTACCAGGCGCTCAAGCGCGACTGCATCCCCTGCACCGTGGTCGGCCTGGACATCCTGGATCAGGACGACATCTACCCGACGATCGACTACATCGCCGAATTCAAGCGCGAGATCGGCCGCTTGCGGACGGTGATGCCGACGACGTGGGGCCTGCACGACTACTCGGACGTCAACCGCTTCGAAAGCTGGCGCACGCGCGACCTCGACGCCGACCTCGGCGGCGAAGTGTGGCTGACCGAGACCGGCGGGATCGTGAAGTTCGGCGGTGCCTTCCCCAACAACCACGGCTCGGGTCTCAGGCGTGCTGCCCAGGTGCTGAACTTCACGTTCGGCGTGGCGGCCTCCAACTCGCGGATCAAGCGTCTCTACATCTACGACTGGACGGGCGGCACCGCCTCCACCCGCTTCGACGCGGGCCTGATGAACGCCCATTACAAGCCCCGCCAGGGCTACGTCGTGGTCTGCAAGCAGCTACACGCCGCGCACTGCAACGTCAAGACGGTCGATAACTGAGTCGGTCGAGGTCTCCGCGGGCTCCCCCGGCGCACCCCGCCAAACCCGCGCCCCGACCAGCGCCATCAGCGCGAAGCCGCAGGCCAGCGGGACGAGCTCGCGCAGCGGGTAGGGGCCGAAGTAGGCGCCTGCGGTGAGCGCCTTCGGGCCTTCCGAGTGGAAGGTGTCGAGCAGCGCCTGGTGGTCGATGCCGAGCAGCGTGGGGGCGAGCGCCGCGTACAGCGCCCAACCGGCCAGCGTCAACAGGCCGGCGCGCAGCGAGCGGTTGCTCAGACGCATGCGCGGGGTGACGTACGCGGCGAGCGCGATCGCGCCGAAGGCAGGAAGCAGGAACACCCAGATCTCCCCCCATCCGCCCGCGAACTTCGGCCCGAGGCCGTAGGCGGAGGCGATCGTCGGTTGGAATTCGCCTCGCAGCAGATAGCGCATCCATGAGACGGTCTCGGTCTCGTAGCCGATCAGGGGGTGGGTGATCGTCGCCAGCACGTTGCACGTGATCGAGACCGCGGCGAGCGCGATCGTGGGACCGGGCCAGCGCTTGAACGCGATCGCCAGCCCCAGCGCGAGGAACGGCAGCGTCGTGCCGAGGAAGCGCGGGCCGGGGGTGCCGCCGCCGAAGGGCAGGAAGTAGCCGGAGTTGTAGGTGAGGTACAGCAGGCCGACGGCCCCGATCACGAGCGCCTCCGCGCGGCGGCCGCGGCGGTACAGCGCGACCGCGCCGAGCGCCCCCATCGCGAGCACCGGCGAGAGCGTGAGCAGGCCGCGCGAGTCGCCGAGCAGCGTCGCCGCCACGCGCAGGGAAGGAGCGGTGATCCCGAAGAAGCCTTTGTGCTGCTGGGGCACGTTGGCGTAGGCGACGTGCGTGAGCGAGTGGAAGGCGGCGAGGTTGTAGAGCGCGAGCGGCACCATTCCCACGAGCGCCCCGATGGCGAAGGCGCCGCCGCGGCGCAGCACCCCAAGAGGTGTGAGCGTGTCGCGGCGCGAGAGCAGGTAAACGCCGAGCACGCCGGCGAGGATCGCGAGCGGGTACTCCGAGCCGATCGCGTAGCCGAGCGTGAGGCCCGCCGCCCCGCACAGCCACGCGCGCGGGGGCCCGTCGCGCTCGCGCATCAACATCGCGAACGCGGCGAAGCCGAGGAACGCGGTGAAGATGTGCGAGAACAGCAGCGTGGAGAGCGTCAGCGCCAGCGTGCCGAGGCCGAGCGTGACCGCGGTGGCCGCCCCGAATCCTGGTTGCAGGCGCTCGGCGGCGTACCAAACCAGCACGAGCAGCAGCAGGCCGGGCAGCACGTTGCCCCACAGCCCCACCAGGTAGATCAGCTCGTCGGCGCTGGGCTCCGCCGGCGATTCGCGCGCCCATTGCCGTGCGCCGATCCCTTCGAGCACGGTGTACCAGGGCATCACGAACAGCGCGAGGCCGGGCGCGCGCGCCGAGTACCAGTGCCCGTGGTAGAAGACCTTGTCGCCCGTATCCCACTGGTAGGGGTCGATGTTGGTCTGTTCGTGGTAGAGCGCCTGCAGCAGGTTGTAGTGCGAGGTCTGATTCCAGGAGTAGTCCTCGATCAGCGTCGCGTAGGAGAGCCCCACGAGCAGCACCGCCACGAGCGCGAGGCGCCTCTTTCCTTTGGTGATCCGCGCTACGATCGGCTGAGGATAATGCGAGTCCTGGTTGTAGGAGCCGGAGGTGTGGGTGCGGCGTTCGCGG
>JBEKYV010000477.1:0-3135 GCA_049510515.1 Solirubrobacteraceae bacterium
GCACCATGAAGGTGACCTCCTGAACTCGGGCCGCGGCTGGCCCAACAGCCGCTAATCAAGCCCTTTCAGGAGGTCATTCTTCGTTCAACGCCGGACAGAATCGGTGGATCCGGGCTAAGAGTACGCGCGCCGGATGTCTTCTGTGCAAGCCGCACAAGCACCAGGCCGAGCGCCATCGTGGCCGCGCCCGCAGCGACCGTCGTTGGCACGAGCAGCAGGTGGCAGCCGACCACAATGGCTATCGCGACCGTTCGAGACCTGCCGAGTAGGCGCACCGCCCAATGCCAGTCAAGTTCGGGCTCTGGAGGCTGGATGGCGAGTCGGCGCAGCAGGTGCGTTCGAGCGTGATCGCATCCGAGGAGCGCCTGGAGGGGATCATCCAGGAGCGGCTCGACATTCTCGGCCTGGACGACCTCTTCCAGATCGGGCGGCAGGTCATCACCGACTTCGGCAAGCGTGTCGACCTACTGGCCATTGATAGCCGGGGAGACCTGTATGTCATCGAGCTCAAGAGGGACCGCACACCACGAGAGGTCGTCGCCCAGGCACTGGAGTATGGATTCTGGGTGCAGGACCTATCGCTTGAGGCAGTCGGAGAGCTCTACGCAAAGCATCACGAGGGCGATGACTTCGAATCGGCGTTCACCAACCACTTCGAGGGCGACCTGCCTGAGTCCGTCAATATCGACCACCACCTCGTTGTTGTCGCCACCGGCATCGACGCCAGCACGGAACAGATCGTGGACTATGTGCGCGGCTACCGAGTGCCGATCAACGTCATCTTCTTCGAATATCTGCAGGACGACGAGCGAGAGTATCTAGCGCGCTCCTGGCTGAGCGATCCTGAGATCGAGGCTGCCAGTGGCGCCAGCGGCAAGAAGCAGGCTCCCTGGAGTGGTCTTGACTTCTTTGTTGCCGTCGGCGAGAACCAGCACCGCAACTGGGACGACATGCGTCGCTTTGGGTTCGTCTCCGCCGGCCACGGCCAGAAGTACCGCAACGCGATGAACAAGCTATTCGAGGGAGCCCGTGTTTGGGCCGAGATCCCGGGGACCGGCTACGTAGGTATTGGTGAAGTCACCGCACCGGCGGTTGCGATCAACGACTTCGAGGTCGAGATCGACGGTGTAACCATGCCGATCCTGCAGGCGGACCTCCAGGCGCCCAAAATGGAGGAGGAGGCTGACGATCCGGAGCAGAGCGAGTACCTGGCGCGGGTACGTTGGCTCGATACCCGCCCGCGCGAGCAGGCGGTTTGGGAGAAGGGGATGTTCGCCAACCAGAACGTCGTCGCCAAGTTGCGACAGCCGTTCACGCTTCAGCGCTTGGCCGAGGTCTTCCGCGTTCCTGCCGACGAGAATCCCGGGTAGCCAAGCCGTCTTCCCGCCAACGCAGCGGATCTCGGCATAGCGCCTTCGTCACCTTCCGCCAGCTCGCGCGCCCGCCGAGCGGCGAACTTCGAGACCTGCTGCTCCACGCGCCGCATCTCCACCATTTCATCCCCCAAACCCTCGGTGATTTGGGGGCTCCTCCCCGGCCATCAGGACAGATCGACCGGGACGATCATCTCCTCGCCCGCAGCCGAGGTCTTGGCGAGCCAGATTCCTGGCTCTGCGTGTCCGCCCATCTGTTGCAGATGAAACCCGGCGGCGGTCATTCCCGCTTCGAGCTCCGGGATATCACCGAGCATACGTGGATTCAGAACAAGATCGCCGTCGGTGGTGTAGGGGGCGATAGCGAGCTCGGCCGTGCCGGTGTGAAGGTATATGGCCTGTGCGCCGGCCAGGATTACGGCGTCGCCGTGAGGGGCGAGCGCGGTCAGCGCGTCGAGTAGAACGCGCCGCGCGGCCACGTAGCGGGCGTCGATACCGAGCGACTGCGAGACGTCGCCGACTTCTGTCATGCGTTCGCCTGAGAGGAGGGCACGCCATCGAGCGAGGAGAGCCGCCAGCTCGCTTCGTTCTCGGCCATCCAGGCGATGAGCGCTTCGCCCTCCGCCGGCATTCGGCCGGTGCCGGTGAGGCAGTCAACAGCGGCCTGCGAGGGCGCGACATAGCGAATGCCCGCGTCTTCATTGGTCCTCTCCCAGACGACGGGGTCGAACGCTCGCAGCAGAGCGACATTGGCTCCCTCGTCGGCGGGGAGCAGCCCGAGCGTGTTGGCGACCGTCTCGATTTCGTTGCTGTACGCGATGAGCAGCGCCGGCGCCGCGACGGGAGCGACACGCACGGCAGCAAACGATCCCGTGACCGCCACGGACATCGGGGTGGGCAGGCCGGCGAGCCGCGAGAGCGCATCGCTCGCTCCACGGGGGGCCAGGAAGGTGAATGCGTCGTTGGTCTTGAGAACGTCGTAGGACTCCGCCCAGCGCCTCAGCAGCCCCGCCATGTCGGCGTCTTCTACACGTCCTCGGCGCGATCGCTCTACGAGAGCCTCACGGTCGAGCGCGTCGAGGAGCCTCGAAACGTAACCCTGTGCGAGCCCGGTGACGGCGGCGATCTCGCTCACTCCGTACGGCGGGCGCACATCGACGAGCAGGCGAATGAGCCGTGCCGCCTTGGGTCCGCGGACCCTGGTCAGCCCGCGAGGCGTGGGTTGGGGATTCCTGGTCGCGCCTACGGCACGGATGTAGAGCGGCGGGTTGTCGAGCTTGACCAGCGCGTTGCCGGTGAGGTCGATGTAGTTGATGTCCTTGCCGGCGAGCAGCTCCTGGGTTCGCAGGCTGATCCATGGGGCGACCACGAGAACGGGTATGTAGCCGGCAATCGAGCGGATCACGCCTGAGAATCCTGCCGAGAGCTGTCCGACTGCGCGGGGCTCGAAGGATTGCTTTGCCTGAACCGCCAGGGTCACACGAATTCCATTTGCGTCCTGGAGGTCGATCGCGCCATCCGTCGGAGTACTCGGCGCGGCCGCGTCGGCGCCCAGATCGGCCCTGTTCGATCGCTCGACCTTCCAACTCTGAGGGAGCATCTCGCGCAGCTGCTCAATAGCCTCGGCGATGAGATCTATTCTCTCTAGTGGTTCATCCGTGAAGTTCGTTGGTTATGCCTCGAGTACCTTGCCGGTGTAGGTCCACTTGAAGGGTTTGGCGGCTTGGTTGTAGGTCTCGATGAAGGCGAGCATCTGCTCAGC
>JBEKYV010000478.1:0-3134 GCA_049510515.1 Solirubrobacteraceae bacterium
GTGGGGAAGGTGGGGTTGTGCTCGCCGCTCTCCAGGCGTGCGATGGCGGGTTGGGTCATCTGCAGCAGGTGCGAAGGCACGGGTCGCGGATGATCTGACGGTCCGATCGAGGCAGTCCGCCCGCTGTCCGCGCTTGCCCCCACGCGGAAGTAGCGGGCAACCGGCGTCGGCCCGACGCGCCTTCTAGCCGGGTGGTGTGTATCCGGTTACTCCGTCGCCACGTATGGGTGGGTTTGCCCACCGGAGTCGGCAGGGCGCTTTTCAAGTAGGCGCCATCTCATCGATCTGAGCCAAACCGGAGCGCATCAGCCAGGTAGATCGGGCGTGATCCAGCTCTCGGTACGCGAGGACCAGTCGACAGCGGCAAACAGCGGCTCGAAGTCGACGAGGCATTCAGAGACCTGCCCGCACAGCTGGCGCAGCCGGTCGCAGTGCAGGACATCCGCTTCACCGGTTGCATAGCTCAGAAAGCAGACGTGTGCGGGCGCAGACGCGAACTCGATCTGTGCCGCCTCGGGTGCCGGGATCCTGAAGAGCGCGGCCGCTGGATCGACAATCGAAGCATGAGGCACCTGCATCTCCACCTCGTCGATCTCGACCGGGAGGTCGGATCGAAAGCGGAGATCGTCGATGGCGATTCGGCCGAGCGAGGGGGTGAGCACGCGGTGCTTGTCGTCATTGGACCATTCCCGTACGATCGCGAGCGGGTTGACCAAGTGGCTCTCAGCGTTCTGGTAGGGCTGGCGGCTCTCCATCAGCGCAAGCGCCTGTTGGTCGAAATAGGGCGCAGCTTTGTGATTACGAAAGCGCACGGGCGTATCTGTGATCGGGAAGACGATCAGGTTCCCAATGCGGGGATCGCTGAGGGTTGCCTCGCCGACGTGAGATAGCGCGAGCTGCCAGGCGAGTTGGTCGAGCGCCGAACGTAGGTCGTGGACCATCTCACCGAGGATCAGGCCAAGGTACAGCGGAGGAGGCGTCCCGTCGAGGTAGGCGTAGTGGGCGTCCTTTTCGAACCTGCACGTGAGCTGGTAGGGATGAGCGACAGCGTAAGCCTCGCAATGCGCTTCGAGGAGCGCCGCCTGCTGCACAGCGCGGACGAGCTTTCCGCGCGGTCCGTCGAGTGGATGAGATGCCGGGTCCACAACGCCATCGTCGCAGGCCGCGGACGAGCGCCCGGACGCGCATGCCGCTGGCCGAGCAGCCCGACGACGCCACTCCCGCTCAACGTTGGCATGTAGTAGCGCAAATGATGGCCACAGACGCCTGCCTCGGACGACTTGCGATCGGCCCGACGCTCCTGCCGCCGGACACGCCTATTCCTCTCGCTCGAGAATCGTCTGGTAGAAAGAGAGACGGGGAACGACCGCGGGAGCTGACCCGTAACGGGACGTGCGGAAGCTCGTGCTGCTCGGCGACTCATTCCCGGAGGATCCCTCCCCAGTCCCCAGGGTCGATATCCGCGAGCGTCTGCGAGAAGGTCCACTGATGCCCCCAGGGGTCCTCGGAGGAGTATTGGCGCTCGCCGTACATGTGGTCGGTGGGCTCCTCGAGGATCTTCGCTCCGTGGGCTCGCGCGTGCTCGCAGTGCGTCCTCGCGTCCTCAACGCGTACGAGCACCGAGTGTGGCTTCGCCGGGACGTGGCGGTACGCGGTCGTAGCGGACGTCGCCAATGATCACCGCGCCGCCTTCCCCAACGTTCATCTGCGACCGATGGTCCTCGCCGATCTGGAGGCGCTCGACGAAGCCGAAAGCCTCACTCAACCAACTCACCGCGGCGCGCACATCGGGATAGATGAGCACCGGGATTGTGGTCGCGCTCGGGATCGATCGGTTCGGCAGCACGGCAGCACAGCTTACGAGGGGCGCACAACGAAGGTCTTAGCCACCCCATCTTCTTTGCCCTTGCCTGCTCGAAGCGGGCGCGTCGAACGAGGGCCGGCACACGCTCAATGTCTTTGCGCGCGCCGACTATAGATGCAAGCGCAAGCGGAGAGTGCGGACCGCCGCCGCTTCGGCGCTTGCGCGTTCGAGTCGCCCGTCGGCTAGCGCCGCCGTGATCGCACGAAGGACATCTGTGCCCTCCCCGGGGCTGTTTTCTGCGACGCGGCGGGCGGAGCAGAGGATCAGGTTGGCACCGGCGCGGGCCGCGAGCACACCACGCTCCCCGAATCCACCGAACGGAGCGAGCGCGCCGGCGGCTAGCGAGTCCGTGATCGTGACGCCGCGAAACCCGAGGCGTCTTCGGAGCTCGCCCTGGATGACGGTCGGTGACAGGCCGGCCGGGAGCCGTGGGTCGAGCGCGGGATAGGTTGCCCATGACATCATGACGAGCTTCACGCCGTCGGTGATCGCCGTCGTGTAGGGGCGCTCGTTAACGGAGGGCAGTTCACGCTGGGGAATGTCGAGCCGGACGCTGGCTTCGTCTGTGTCTTGGGAGGCGCCAGCGGCGCCTAGCCCGGGGAAATGCTTCGCGGTCGCCGCTACCCCGGCCAACTGCTGCGCGGTGATGAATGCTCCGCCGAGCTTGGCCACCAGGTTCGGGTTCATGCTGTAGGAGCGTTGGTAGCTGTCGATGAAGTCGCCGGGCTGCCGGAACACGTCGACGACCGGCGCGAGATTTACGTTTATGCCCACCCTGGCGAGATTGGCGCCGGCTCCGCGGCCAGCTTCGGCGGCCAGGGCGGTGGCATCGGGGCTTTCTCCGATCTGCTTCTCGGACAATTCGGGGGCGCCTGGTAGCCGTCTGATGAGCCCTCCCTCTTGGTCGGTCATGATGAGCAGTGGTGCGTGGACCGTACTTTCCGTCGCTGCGCGTTGGAGCTCGGCGACGGCGGTGCGGGTCTGCTGGGGTGTGCCGATGTTGGTGCCGAACAGGATCACCCCGGCAGCTTCGCCCGCACGAATCCGGTGGAGTAGAGCCCGCGGAGGCACGAGGCCGCGGTAGGCGTAAACGATTCGCTGTCCCGCGAGCTGCGCGACAGTCAACCTGCGCACCAGAGTTGTAGGCCTCATGGCTTGCCGCGTTGTGGCTGAGCCCGCAGGTGATCGCGTTGTGGCCTGCCCGGTCGTCGTGCGGTGCCCATGATGGGAGGCGCCGCTTAGCGCGAGTGTTGCGCCGGCGACAACCAGT
>JBEKYV010000479.1:0-4468 GCA_049510515.1 Solirubrobacteraceae bacterium
GGGCGCGGCGGGCGTGCAGATCGAGCAGCACGTCCCGAAGCGCGCCCCTGATCTTCACCTGCCGCCATCCTGCGTCGGTCTTGG
Source organism: Solirubrobacteraceae bacterium (assembly GCA_049510515.1). Lineage (GTDB taxonomy): Bacteria > Actinomycetota > Thermoleophilia > Solirubrobacterales > Solirubrobacteraceae > Palsa-744. The sequence continues at coordinate 85 of JBEKYV010000479.1, forward strand.
AGCCAGTGTGTAGCCATCCCCCGGTGAGATCCACGTCGCGCCACCGCAGCGCGCATAGCTCGTTGATCCGCAGCCCGGCGAAGATCAGCACCGCGAGCATTTGCGCGCCGCTCGACGTGCCTGCGATCGTGTCGCGCTTCGCGGTCCAGCTCGCCCGCTGCTTCGAGAAGGGCCTTGATCGGCTGCGCCGAGTCCAGGTGAGACCGCACGGGACGCCGCTCACGTGCCCTGCGGCGCTTCCCCCGCGCAGGGTTGCGGTCGATCAGCCCGCGTTCCTCCGCGCCCTCTAGGATCGCTGCGAGCAGCGTCACGGTCATGTTGATCGACTTCGGCGACAGTGGCTTGTTCCCGGTGAGCTTGTCGGCGATATAGCGCTCCACCGCGTCGAAGTCGATCCGGTCGATCCGCACCTCGCCGAACGCGGGCAGCAGGTGGCACTCCAATCGCCAGCGGTAGCCTGCCCTGGTGTTCTCGGCGAGTTGTCCCTCGTTGCGGACCCACCACTCCTCCGCGAGAACGTGGAACGTCGGCAGCGGCTCGGCCTCGGCCGGTGGCTCGACCTGTCGCGGCGGCTGCCATATGCCACGCTCCACGTCACCGCGGACGTGGCGCAGCTCCCGCTCCGCCACGTCCGCGGTGATTGCGCCGAGCGACACGTACCGCCGCTTCCCATAGGCGGTGAAGCGAAGAGCGCGGTAGGTCAGGCCATCCGTGCCTCCGTGCTCGATGACCTTGCCTGTCGCCTTACGAGCCATCACGCACCCTATGCCGCCGCGCGTTCGCGTAGGTAGGTGGCGCGGCGCCGGTAGCCGTCGGAGCAAAACCGCGCCGCGCCGCTGCGATCGGCGGGTATCTCTTCGCCGCACTGTTCGCAAGCACGTTCCGGTAGCGGCGTTCCGCCTGGCGCCACGAGTGCGAGGAGCGCACGTTCCGCGCACGAGGCTTTGCGGCGCTCCCACGCTGCGCGCCACGTCTCGACCATGCAAGTGAGAATGTCTCGCCACTCCTCGCGCTCCCACTGCGCGGTGTTCACCGCTGCCGCAAGTGCCGTGGGCCACGCATCATTGAAGTCCACGCCGCTGCACCGCGCGGCCGTGAGGCGTTCTCTGAGGACTGCTGGCGGTGTCATGTCTCCCTCCCCGGCATCGCCACGTGTGTGCGCCTGCGGTCGGCCGTGTGGGCCGAGCCCCCGGCCCTCACGCCTTCACCCCCCGCCCGTTTCCCCGCCTCTGGGACGTCTCGCGAGCCTGCGCTCCCTCGGCGCGGGCACCCCTTCCGTTAGACCCTCCAGCGGGGTCTCCAGCGTGTCCGCGAGGATCAGCAGCGTGAGAAGGCCCGGCTCGCCCTGTCCCCGCTCAAGCACGCCGATCTCGTTGCGGTGGAGGTTGGCGACTTCCGCGAGTCCTTCCTGCGCGAGGTTCCGCCGCTTGCGCAGGGTGCGCAGGTTCTCGCCGAACGTGAACAGCAGCCACGCGCGCTCGACTGCGTAGACGTCATGGTCGCCTCTCATATGGCGATGAGGTCGAGGGTGTCGTCGATGTACTGCAGTCCATCGGATGCCTTGAAGCGCGCACCGTTGCGGTCAAGCAGCCCGAGGCGCTCCAGGTGCGCCAAGGACCCCCGCACCGCGTTGGGGTCGATGTCGCGCAGCTTGCGCAGCATTTCCGCGCGGGACCACCATTCGGAGCGGTCGTTGCGGAGGAACTGCAACACGATGATGCCCTCCGTGGCAGGCTCGCCGTCGGGGTACTGATTGGGGGTCATCTTCGGTTCCTCCTTGGTTGGAGGCACCGAAGACCCGGAAGCCCGGCGAGAGAGCCAGAGTGACCCGAGCGGGTATCGTGGCCCTCGCGCTGAAGCCTTGGTCTTCGGCGCCACGCCCCCGGCCGTTCCAGCGGTGCGGGGGCACTATGTTTGAGCGCTGAAGTGTAGCGCAACCTGACCCGGAATACCAACCTACCCTGCCTTGGTCGAGGACACAAGAGACACCGATCTGATGGCCCTTGGCCGCGCTCTCCGAGCGTTGCGGGATCGAGCTGGGATAACGCAGGAGCAGCTTGCCGCGCGCCTCCAGATGGACCCGACCTATGTATCCCGCATCGAGCGAGGACGGCGAGGCGTCCAATGGCTCACGGTCCAGCGGTTCCTTCGAGCGCTCGGCGCCGATCTGCACCAGCTCGCCGACGCAGTAGCCGAGGTCAAGAAACGGGATGGCGGCTGACGGGGGGAACCGCGCCGGCTCGACGCTGCTCATCATGTTCGCTCCCGTGGTCGGACGGCCAGCACGGAGCCGGGTCCCAGCCGACCATTTGACAAGCGACGCCGGTGGCGGGCTGGTGGCGCTGCCGATTCGGCTCCAATGCTCGCGCCTGGGTGCTGCGGCTGCTGGGTGGCATAGCCGGCAAACACCGCCAAGGCCACCGCCCTGTCGAAACGTAGGCGTGGCTTTGAGCCGGTCCCGAGCTTGATGGCGCCGAGTTCGCCGCTGTGGGAGTAGACCCAGGAGCGATCGACGCCCAACTCAGAGGCGAGTGTCGCCGCGTCGACAAGCTGCTGCCCGGTAGGCGAGCCGCCTTCGTCCCGGATTAGTTCGACCACCGCCGCGCCACGGCCTCGATGGATGCCGCGTCAAGAGCGGGTCCGGCCGGCGACGAGCCCGCGGGTGGTTGCGTCCGTTGGTAGTGGGCCATCGGTGTTAATGACCCTGAGCGGCCGAAAACGGCCAACGAGTTCCGTCCGACCGGCTCAGCAGCACCTTTCACCCGACCGCGCGCGGCCTCCCACAGGCCCCCACCAGGCTCGGTATCTCGCTTCCCAAGCTCACGCCCGGTAGGCACGTCGACCAGCCCTGCGTCGGCTTTCGCCCATACAGGTCCGCCGCCGCCGCGGCTCGACGACTCGCACAGACTGATATGGAGAGGTGTTTGTCAAGGGTCTTCGTTGTCGGATGGTGTGGTGGTCGGTGTTGGCGGGGTGCTGGCGGGGCGGCACGGGCGGAAGGTCCAGTCTCATCGACTGCGGGCGCGGCTCGCCGTCTAGAAACGGGCGCTGCCGGCCGGGGCTGGCTGCCCATAGTCTGTTCGCGAGCCTCCTTGCGACGGTGGTGGGCCTTCCTGTTGCTCGTGCTCGCCCCGGCAGCGTCCCGGGCGCGATGGTCGGGGTGTGGTCAGTCAAGGGTGGCTGCCTCCCACAAGAACGCGGCGAGCTCGCGGGCGCACGCAATCGCGACGACACCGGCGGGCTTGCGCCGCTCGCGGTGCAGGTGCCCCCAGCGTCCGTATAGGCGTCGCTGGGCACGCCAAGCGATCTCGATTACCCTGGGGTCCGCTCCGGCTTGGCGGCGGGCGACCGACTCGCCGATGAACGGCCGGTGGCGGTAGTGGTGGGCGGCCTCGACCAGCAGCCGGCGCGCGTGGGGAGGCCCCGCCTTGGTGATCGAGCCCTGCCGGCGCTTGGTGTCCGAGGTCCGCTCGGACGGCACGACCCCCAAGAACCCCGACAGCAGGGTCGGCTTGGCGAACCGCACGAAGTCGCCGACCTCCGCGCACACGCCGGCCGCGGTAAGCGTGTCGACCCCGCGGAAGCAGCGCAAACGTGCGATCACCGGGGCGTGAGTGCAGTCGGGGATCTGCGCCTCCAGTGCGCTGATCAGCCCCGTGCGGCGGCCCATCAGCAGCTCGACGGAGGTGAGGTAGTCCACGAAGGTTGCCTGCGAGCAGGCGTCCTCGAAGCGCAGTGCGCGCAGCCACCCCAGGTGCTTGGCCGTCCAACCGGCGCCCGGCCCTGGGTAGCGTTCCCCTCGTCGCAGAAGGAACTTCCCCAGGCGGTGGCGGGCGCGCATCAGATCCCCGCGGACGTCCTCGATCGCGCGTACCAGGTCGCGGAAGTGTTCATCCTCGAAGCTCGGCACGAACGCAAAGCTCAGTTCCCCGGCCGCGAGCAGCCGTGCGAGACGGATCGCGTCACGACGGTCGGTCTTCACCCGGTCACCCGAGCCCTTCGGGATCGACCCAGGCGCGACCACCCGCACCTCGACCCCCCGCTCCCTGGCCGCCCTGGCGAGCCCGAACCCGGTCGGGCCGGCCTCATAGACAGCGCGCACCACTCCCCCCAGGCCCTCCAGGAAACCCACCACCTCCACCGGCTCCATCCGCAGCTTGCTGACGGTCAACTCGCCGGTCTCCGGGACGAGCACCGCCGCGTGCGTTTGACGCGCGTGCACATCCAGACCGACGAGGCTCATAGCCTTCACAGGCATGGTCGGCTCCTCCTATGTGATTGTGGCCGCCGCGCGAGGTTCAGTCGCGCGGCAATGACGTCCCCGATCGCGTCGGGGGACCGACCATGCTTACCAACCGCGCCGGACGACACCCTCCATAGGGTC
>JBEKYV010000048.1:0-12269 GCA_049510515.1 Solirubrobacteraceae bacterium
CGTTGCATCTGGCTGACGACCTCGCCAAGCTCGTAGTCGCGGGCCCATTTGACACCCTGCGTTAGGTTGTTCGGCCGCGGTGTAGCTCGTCGATACGTAGCCGTCGGGTGTGCAGCGGTTGGTCTGGAGCTCCCTCGGGTCGGTCTGGCAGTAATCGTTGGAAATACGTCCTTGCGGACAATGGGGCAATAGGGCACGATCAATGGTGCGATGACCCGCCTCAATCCCCCACTCAACGTCGTGATCGTCGTGTACCCGGGCGTGCAGAGCCTCGACGTGACCGGGCCGCTTGAGGTGTTCAGCGAGGCGCAGCAGCTGCTGGAGTCTGGGCTTCGCCGCATCCCCACCGGACAGCCCCTCGCCGAGGCAACACCCGGTGGGGTCTCCGACTGCGGCTACACCACCACCGTCGTCAGCCCCGACGGCGCACCGATGGCAACCTCCAGTGGCCTGACGATCGTCCCCGACGCAGACCTCGACGGCGCGCCCAGGCGGATCGACACGCTGCTGGTGGCCGGTGGGAATGGAGCGCATGACGCATGCGTAGACACTGCATTGATCGAGTGGATCGTCGCTCGCGCGCCCACCGCGCGCCGCGTTGCCTCGGTGTGCACCGGCGCGTTTGTGCTTGCGGCGGCGGGGCTGCTGGACGGGCGGCGTGCCACCACGCACTGGGCGGCGGCGGCGGAGCTCGCGCGGCGCCACCCGCGGGTGAATGTCGACCCCGAGCCGATCTTCGTGCGCGACGGCGAGGTGTGGACATCGGCGGGCGTCACCGCCGGGATGGACCTCGCGCTGGCGATGGTCGAGGAGGATCTCGACCGCGACGCGGCGCTCACGATCGCGCGCCACCTCGTGCTGTTTTTGCGCCGGCCGGGCAACCAGTCGCAGTTCAGCGCGACGCTCGCCACGCACGCGCCCGCGCGCAGCGGTTTGCGTGAGGTGCAGCGCTACGCCGTGGAGCACCTCGCTGCCGACCTCACGGTGGAGGCGCTCGCGCAGCTCGCCCACATGAGCCCGCGCCACTTCGCGCGCAGCTTCCGCGCCGAGGTGGGGCTCACGCCCGCCCGCTACGTGGAGCGCCTGCGCCTGGAGGCCGCCCGGCGGCGGCTGGAGGAGAGCACAGAGCCGGTGGCGGCTGTGGCGCTCGCCTGCGGCTTCGGCACCGCCGAGACGATGCGCCGGTCGTTCCTGCGCGCACTCGAGGTCGGCCCGGCCGAGTACCGCCGCCGCTTTCACACCGCGACCCACACCGCTGCTACCCCGGCTGTTGCACCCGTGCCTTCCGCTGCCGCCTGACGTCGCCGCCGTGTGGTGGTTGGAGAGCGGAAACGAACATCCTCACCATCAAGCCCCCATCGACCACCAAGGAGCCGTGCCATGCAGATCGCCATCCTCATCTACGACCGCCTCACCGCGCTGGACGCCGTGGGGCCTTACGAGGTTCTCAGTCGGCTGCCCGGCGCCGAGCTGACATTCGTCGCCCAGGAGCCGGGGCCGAAGCGCACCGACACCGGTCGCCTCGCGCTGCTGGCGGACGCCTCGCTGACGGAGGTCCCTCACCCCGACGTGGTGCTGGTGCCCGGCGGGCCCGCCCAGGCAGAGTTGATGGAAGATGGCCCCGTGCATGAGTGGCTGCGGGCGGCGCACGAGACCTCGACGTGGACCACCTCGGTGTGCACCGGCTCGCTGATCCTCGCCGCCGCGGGGGTGCTCGTGGGCAAGCGCGCGACCACTCACTGGCAGGCGCTGGAGGAGCTTCGCCGGCTGGGAGTGGAGGTGGTGGAGGAGCGCGTGGTGTTCGACGGCAAGCTTGCCACTGCCGCCGGGGTGTCGGCGGGGATCGACATGGCGCTGGCGCTCGCCGCAAAGATCGCCGGCGAGGAGGTGGCGCAGGCGATTCAGCTGGGCATCGAGTACGACCCCCAGCCGCCGTTCGACGCCGGCTCGCCGCACAAGGCGCCCGCGGCGATCGTCGAGGCGGTGCGCGCCCGCTCGCGGTTTGAATCGGCGCCGGCGTAGCTCGGGCACGCAGTGGCAGTAGGATCGCGCGGTTGGTTGGCCCGTGTGCTCGCGCCGCATCTCGCGGCCTGACGCGATCGCGGTGGTCGGAGTAGTCTCGATCAACCCAACACAAGGAGGATGGAGAAATATGGCTGGAGAGGCGCTGTTCCTGGGTTGGGGTCCCGTTGTGAGGGGCCGCGAGCAGAAGGCTTTTCAGGTCTTCCAGGAGACCATCGAATACTATGGCCGGCTGCAGCAGGAAGGAAAGATCGACAGCTTCGAACCGGTGCTGATCGCGCCGCACGGGGGCGACCTCGGCGGCTTCGTGCTGCTGCGCGGCGAGCGTGCGAAGCTGGATGAGGTCCGCTCGAGCGAGGAGTTCGAACGGGCGGTGGTGCGCGCCGCGACGATCGTCGACAACGTGGGCGTGACCAACGCCACCACCGGCCAGGCGCTCGGCGAAGCGATGAGCCGCTTCCAGTCGGTGTCGGAGGAACTGGTTTGAACGCCGGTCCCTACTACTTCATTTTGTGAAGGGTAGGGGTCGATTTTAATGACATAACACCCAGCCCCAGCTCGGGAGCCTGGTGGCACGCAGCACGGTGTGCCGCAGGTGCCCTCGGGCTGGGTGGGGGCTGCCAAGCCTTCCCACGACGACGCTCGGAGCCCCGGTGGCGAGCCCGCGCGAGCGTTCCGTCGGGGGGTGCTCGATAACCTCCGCGTGATGACCGAGCAACGGTATGACCCGAAGCAGATCGAGCCTCGCTGGCAGTCGGTGTGGGCGGAGGAGCGCACGTGGGAGGTGTCAAACGACACCACAGCCCCCAACGGCGCGGCCGGGGGCGCGGCCAACAGCCCATCCCCCTCCTCCCAACATCCCAAGTCGTACGTGCTGGAGATGCTGCCCTACCCCAGCGGCGAGCCTCATATCGGCCACCTGAAGGTGTACTCGGTGGGGGACGCGCTTGCGCACTTCCACCGCCGCCTCGGCCGCCGCGTGCTGCACCCGATGGGCTACGACGCGTTTGGACTGCCGGCGGAGAACCACGCGATCGCCACCGGCGTCGCCCCGCGCGAGTCGACGGCTGCCTCGATCGCCTCCTTCCAGCGCCAGTTCCGCGAATGGGGGATCTCGATCGACTGGTCGCGCGAGCTCGCCACGAGCGAACCGAGCTACTACCGCTGGACGCAGTGGATCTTCCTGCAGCTGCTGCACGCCGGCCTCGCCTACCGCAAGGAGGCGGCCGTCAAGTGGTGCCCTCACGACCAGACCGTGCTCGCCAACGAGCAGGTGGTGGACGGCCACTGTGAGCGCTGCGGCGCGGAGGTCGAGATCCGCCAGCTGGAGCAGTGGTTCTTGCGCATCACCGACTACGCCGAGCGCCTGCTGGGCGACCTCGACGGGATCGAGTGGCCGGAGCACGTCAAGACGATGCAGCGCAACTGGATCGGGCGCTCGGAGGGGGCGGAAGTGATGTTCCGCTGCGAGGATTTCAATCCCGCCCGGGTGGGCGGGACCCCGATCGACTACCCCGTTTTCACGACCCGCCCCGACACGCTGTTTGGCGCCACCTTCTTCGTGATGGCGCCCGAGCACCCCGACGTGCTGCGCCTCGCCGAGGGCACCCCGCACGAGCAGCAGGTGCGCGAGTACGTCAACCACGCGCTCACCGAGCCCAACGAGGAGCGCGGCGCCGCCGACAGGCCGAAGACGGGCGTGGCGCTGGGCCGCACCGTCACCAACCCCGTCAACGGCGAGCAGATCCCGATGTACGTGGCGGACTACGTGCTGATGGAGTACGGCACCGGCGCGATCATGGCGGTGCCGGGGCACGACGAGCGCGACTACGCCTTCGCGCGCGCCCAGGGGCTGCCGATCCGCCGGGTGATCGAGGGGGCCTCGGAGCCCGTCCCGAGCGACTTCGCGGCGGCCGAGCCCGGAGCCGATTCTGCGGAGATCGCCAAACCAGCTACCGAGCCCGGCGCTGACCCAGCTTTCATCCAAGCGGCCTGGGAGTGCTCGGATCGCAGCCTCCCTTACACCGGCGACGGCCCGCTGGTCAACTCCCACCCCGACTTCGACGGCCTCCCCAACCGCGAGGCGCTGGCGGCAATCGTGCAGTGGCTGGACCGCGAGGGCAAGGGTCACGCCTCGGTCAACTACCGTCTGCGCGACTGGCTGGTGTCCCGCCAGCGTTACTGGGGCTGCCCGATCCCGGTCGTCTACTGCGAGCGCTGCGGGATGGTGGCAGTGCCCGAGGAGCAGCTCCCGGTGGAGCTGCCGGAGATCGAGGATTACGCGCCGCGCGGGCGCTCGCCGCTGGCGGCGGCCACCGAGTGGGTCAACACGCGCTGCCCGGGCTGCGAGGGGGAGGCGCGCCGCGAGACCGACACGATGGACACGTTCGTGGATTCCTCGTGGTACTTCCTGCGCTACTGCGACGCCTCCAACGACGAGGCCGCCTGGGACCCGGCGGCGCTGCGCAAGTGGATGCCCGTGGACCAGTACATCGGCGGCGTGGAGCACGCGATTTTGCACCTGATGTACGCGCGCTTCTTCACCAAGGCGCTCGCCGACCTCGGCCACCTCGACTTCCAAGAGCCCTTCCAAGCTCTGTTCACGCAGGGGATGGTCACCAAGGACGGGGCCAAGATGAGCAAGTCGCGCGGCAACGTCGTCTCGCCCGCCTCGATCGTGGAGCGCTACGGCGCCGACACCGCCCGCTGCTACATCCTGTTCATCGCCCCCCCCGACCAGGACGCCGACTGGTCGGACGATGGCGTCGAGGGTGTGCACCGCTTCCTCAGCCGGCTGTGGCGTTTGGCGGAGGAGGTGGGGGAGACGGCAGGGCCGCATGCGGCCCTGCCCCCGGCGGCGCATGCGCCGCCGGGCCAGTTGGCGCGTGCGCCAACTGGAACAGCAATGGAGGGGGACGATCTCGAGCTGCTGCGCAAGGCGCACTGGGCGATCGACAAGGTCTCGACCGACCTGCGCCGCTTCGCCTTCAACACCGCGATCGCCGCGGTGATGGAGCTGCTCAACGAATGCTCGCGGCTGCGCGAGCAGGCATCGACGGAGACCCTGAGCTTCGCGCTCTCCACCGCCGCCTCGCTGATCTTCCCGTTCGCCCCCCACCTGGGCGCCGAGGTCTACGAGCGCCTGACGGGCGAGCGGGTGTGGGAGCAGCCGTGGCCGCAGGCCGACCCCGCGCTGCTGGAGCGCGAGGAGTACGAGCTGGTGTGCCAGGTCAACGGCAAGCTGCGCGACCGCGTGTCGGCGCCCGCGGATGCCGGCCCCGAGCAGCTCAAGGAGCTGTGCCGCGCCGCGCCCAATGTGCGAGCGCACCTCGACGGCAAAGAGGTCGTCAAGGAGATCGTGGTGCCGGGCAAGCTGGTCAACCTAGTCGTCCGATAGGCGGCGCCGGTCGATCTGCGACTGGTAGGCACGGCGGGGAGTCGTCGTCCCGTCGGCATACACTCGGTGCTCATGCCCGAGCTGAAGCCCGCCTACCTGATCCACGGCGACGACCACGGCGCGGTTTCCGAGCGCCGGGCGGGCCTGCAGGCGCTGGCGCTGAAGCAGGGAGACGCGGGCAGCGTCGAAGCGCTCGCCGGCGAGGCCGCCACCCCGGCCGGGGTGGCACAGGCGTTGGCGGCGATGACGTTCGCGATCGGCCGGCGGGTGATCGTGGTCGACGGCGTGGAGCGCTGGAAGCAGGCGGAGGTGGAGCAGCATTTGCTGCCCGCGTTGAAGGAGATGCCGCCCGACACGACCGTCGCGCTGTTCGCGCGCGAGGAGGGCCGCACGAAGGCGCCCTCTGCGGTGTACGCGGCCGTGAAGGCGGCGAAGGGCCAGATCGTCGAGCAGGGCACCGTCAAGCCGTGGGAGCTGCCCAAGTGGGCGCGCGAGCAGGCGGCCCGTCTCGGTTTGGCACTCGACCAGGCCGCGGCGAAGGCGCTGGTTGCTCAGGTGGGAGAGCGCCAGCAGCGGATCCTGCGCGAGCTTGAGAAGCTGGCGCTCGAACTCGCGGGTGCACCGGACCCCACCGACACGACGGCCCCCACGACCGCGACCGTCGCGATAGCCGCCAACGGCACTGCCGGGGCCAAGCCGATCCGCGTGAGCGCGCAGCTGATCGAGGAGCGCTCCGCCCACTCCGCCGAGCGGCGCGTGTTCGTGCTCGCCGATGCGCTGGTCGGCGGCGACGTGCGCGAGGCCACGCTCACCTACCTGCGCCTGCGCCGCCAGGGCGAGCGCCTCGGCGGCCTCGGCTACCTGATGGCCTCGCGCGTCCGCGAGGCGCTTGGGGTTGCCCAGCGCCTGCAGGCGGGGGAGTCGGCGGCCGAGGTGAAGCGCACCCTGCGGATGCCCTCGCGGGCGGCCGAGCGTTTCGTCGCCGACGTTGCTCGCACCGACCCCGAGCGGCTGCGCGCCGCGCTCGGTGTGCTCGCCGACCTCGAACTGGACACGCGCGGGGGGGCGGAGCTACGCGCGGCGCGCTCGCGGCTCTCCGGTCTGCATGAGGACACGCTCGCGCTGCGGGCGATCGCGGCGATCGCCAGTTAGCGTGTAGGGCCGGGTGGTCGTCTTTACTTTTCGGTGTAAGGGTTCAGTTCAGGCGCTGGTCCATTTATTTGCAATCCCAAAAAAGCATTTATCCTGGATCCACCGATAACGGGTTGAGCATCCGGTGCCGGTGACCGAGCCAGGGGCAATTGACCGAGCCAGGGGCAATTGACCGAGCCAGGGGCAATTGACCGAGCCAGGGGCAATTGACCGAGCATCCGTAGGGTGACCCCTCGGAGCGAGGGCAATTGGTCCTGGCGATGCGTCATCCGGTGCCGGTGCGACCCCGGGATCGGTGGATCCAGGTTTAATGTGGCGAGTTCCTCCACGATCGAATGAGGCGGTTCGGAATGAGCGGCTCGTCCACGATCGCCGCTCGCCCCTCAAAACTCCCACCGGGCCAACCGCAGCCCGCCGTGGGTCTCCGCGGCGCTCATCGCGCTCAACGCGGGCACCATCTCGCTGGTGACAAGGCCGTGCTCGGCGGTCAGCTCGTCGACGATCTGGAACGCGCGGGCAATCCGCTCAGGGGTGTCGATCACGCTCGTCACCACCGGGACGTGTCGGCGTACCCGCAGGAGGCGATCGCCGTGCGGGGCATGCTCGCCGTGAAAGCCCCAAATGCCGCGCAGGCTGGTCGCGCCGGCGGCCTCGGATTCGCGTAGGCGGCGGATCAGCTGGAGATGCAGCGGACGACCCTCGTGGGTGGCGCTCTGCGAGGAGTACACCGTGAGCTTCTGCCATAGCGCCAGCCCCCGCTCGTCATTGGTGGGCAGCTCGTGGGGGGTGGCGAGCAGTTGCCCGTCGCGCTTGCACACACGCACCCGCTCCAGCGTCATCAGCGGCTCACTCAGCAGATGCCCCAGCTCGGGCAGCGCCGCGGCGATCCGCTCGCCCGAGCCGACCGCGACGATCACCGTCGGGACGTCGGCGTTGCGGCTGAAGAAGCCCGCGCGGAAACGCCTGCCGCCGCGGGTGCCATCGACCCCGAGCAGCACGGTCGCGCCGGCGACGCCGCCTCGGCGCAGCAGCTCACACACCGCGGCGAACGCGGGGGTGCCGTTGGCGCGCTCGCGGCGGCCGACATAGATCGTGAGCTTGGTCGCCTCCTGCAACTGCTGGGGCAGCCTCACCTGGCCGATCTCGCCGCTGAGCAGACGGGTGCGCTCAAGTGTCACCAGCCCCCGGCGCTTGATCTCCAGCAGCGGCTCCAGCATCGCTTCGATCCGCTCGCGCCTGTCAACCGCGATCGAGACGACCGGCAGGTCTTCGGAGAGGCTGAGCAGCCGGTCGGTGCGCAAGTGGTGCAGGCGCCCAAACCCCTCGGTGCCGCGCAGCAGCACGCTCGCTGCCAGACGGTGGCCCCCGTAGATTTCCAGCAGCTCGTCCGCGACCAGCCCGCCGGGTGTGCGGTCGCGCTCGCCGAAGTAAGTGGTGAGGGTGAGGCAGTCCTCGTTCACAGGTGCACCCCGATCGTGTGTCCGAGCGCGGCGGCGCCAATGTCGGCGGCGAGGCTGACGCAGTCCTCGTTCACAGGTGCACCCCGATCGTGTGTCCGAGCGCCGCGGCGCCCACGCCGGCTGCGAGGCTGAGGCCGATGTTGAGCAGCGCGCCGCCTCCCACCGCGTCCTCCGCCAGGCGTTGGGACTCCAGCATCCAAGTGGAGAAGGTGGTGTAGGAGCCGAGCGTCGCGGTGCCCGCCAGCACCAGCGCGTCGCCGCTGAGCGCTGCTCCGCTGAGCACGCCGAGCAGCAGCGCGCCGCTCGTGTTGACCGCGAGGGTGCCAAGCGGAAAGTCGCTCCTCCTCAGGCGCGAGCCGATCGTGCCGTCGAGCATGAACCGCGCGATCGCCCCCCCGCCGCCGAGCAGCGCCACGCCGAGCCACACCCACGCGTTCACGCGATCACCCGCACGCGCCGCACGCTCGCCGTCGCCACCCACACCGCCAGGTAGCCCGCCGCGATGCTCGCGCCGGCGTAGCCCGCGGCGAGTCCGTAGCGGTGGTGTTCGACCATCGTGAGGATCTCCACCTGCATCGTCGAGAAGGTCGTGTACGCACCGCAGAAGCCCGTGCCCAGCAGCGGCCGCCGGTAGGTCGAGAGCGGCAGGCGCTCCTGCAGGCGGGTGGCGAGGTAGCCGAGCAGCAACGAGCCGCTGATGTTGATTGCAAACGTCACCCACGGCCACTGCGTGGCGGTGCTCGTGAAGGTCTCTCCCAGCCACACCCGCAGCAGCCCTCCGGCGGCTCCGCCGAGGAAGATCGCCGCCAGCTCACGTCTGTCTGGATTGGGCACCCGGGCATTCTCACAGGAGCACCAGATACCGCCCGCCGCTCAAATCGCCTCACATGCACACCACATACCGCCCGCCGTCCCCGCGCGCGACGGCCCCGCCCAGCTCGAGCTCTGCCAGCGCCACGAGCACCTCGTGTGTGGGGGTGCCTTCCAGCGCATCTCCCGCGGTGAGCTTGGCCACCGTGTCGTTGCCCGAGCCCACCTGCTCCAGCACGGCTCGCAGGTGGCCCCCCTGCGCAGGGCGCGACACGGTGGCCGGCCGTACGCCTACCCCGTACAACGCATCCAACACGTCCTGGGACTCGCGCACCAGCAGCGCGCCGTCGCGCAGCAGCCGGTGGGGGCCGCGCGCAGCGGGAGCGCTCACGCGTCCCGGCACGGCGGCGACGGGTGTTCCGGCGGCGCTCGCCAGCTGCGCGTGCAGCATCTCGGCAGGGCTCTCGTGTGCCTCCACGACGATCACGATGCTCGCCAGCGCCACCACGATTCGCGCGCGAGCGACGTGGCACCAACCGCGGGCCACGGCGCCGCACGGCAGCTCCGCCAGCGCGCAGCCCTCCGCGGCGATGCCCCGATGAAGGCTGCGCCAGCTCGCCGGGTTGGCGACGTCAACGCCGCCCGCCATCACGGTCACGGTGCGGGCGCCCGCTTGCAACGCGCCCTGGTGGGCCGCCGCCGCGATGCCCTCCGCGAGGCCGCTCACAACCGTTATGCCGCTCGCCGCCAACCCGTGCGCGAGGCCGTGGGCGACCTCCATTCCGTAGTCGCTCGCGCGGCGTGTCCCCACAATCGCCACGGTGGGTTGGGCGAGCAGCTCGTGCATGCGCTCGATGTCCCCCGCCACGTGCAGCATCCGCGGCGAGTCATCCGCGCCCCGCAGGGCGGATGGGTAGTGGGGGTCGTGGCGACAGATTCGCTGCACTCCGCCGGTCGCTGGCAGCTGGGCGAGCTGGAATTGCGCATGGCGCTCCAACAGCTCCTGCCTGCGTCTGCCGCCGAGCGCTTTGATCAGCTCCGTGTCGGCGAGCGCCAGCGCTTGCAGCAACCGCTCGGGCTCGCGTGCGCGATAGGCCAGCCGTGCGCTCAACGTCTCCAGCAGCCATGCGCGGCGCAGGCATGCAGGGCACGCATCGGTGAGCGCGCCCATCACGCCGCCCGCCTTCCCATGCCGGCCTCCTGCGCGCGCAGCGAGAGCACCAGCGCCACGTCCTGCTCGCGGGTGCGGGCGCTGGCGTCGAGGTCGGCGGCCGTGCGGGCCACGCGCAGCACGCGGGCGATGCCGCGGGCGCTCATCGTGCCACGCTCCTGTGCGCCGCGCAGCAGCCGTTCGGCGCCCTCGCTGAGGGCCACGTGACGGCGTAGCATCGGGGCATCCATGTGCGCGTTGGCGCTCACACCCTCCTCGCGCAGGCGCGCGATCTGGCGTTCGCGGGCGGCCACCACTCGCTCGCGGGCCTCCGCGGAGGTGCTCGCCGGCGCGTCGGCCCGATCGGGTCCACCCCCCGCGGAGGATCGGTCACTACGCATCCCATCCGCCGGCGCGTTCGCCTTGCCGCGCCCCAGCCCCGTGGACGATCGGTCCCCACGCATCTCATCCCCCCGCGCCGAGCGCCGCGCCCCCGGCCGCTGCAGGTGGGCGATCAGGTCGATGCGATCCAGCAGCGGCCCGCTGAGGCGCCGCCGGTGACGGGCGATGTCGGCTTCGCCGCAGTTGCACAGCTCCCCGTCGCCGAAGTAGCCGCAGGGGCAGGGGTTGGTGGCGGCGATCAGCGCGAAGCGTGCGGGGTACACCGCCGAGTGGCGGGCGCGCACGATCGCCACACGTCCGTCCTCCAGCGGCTGACGCAGCGCCTCAAGGGTCGGCCTCGCGAACTCCGAGAGCTCATCCAAAAACAGCACTCCACGATGAGCGAGCACCACCTCACCCACCCATCCCCGCCGCGCGCCGCCCACCAGGCCGGCGGTGGTGATCGAGTGGTGGGGAGCGCGGAAGGGGCGGCGGCTGATCAGCTCCCCATCCTCCAAGCGACCGGTGATGCTCTGGATGCGCGTCACCTCGATCGCCTCCCCGCGGGTGAGCGGTGGCAGGATGCTCGGCAGCCGCTGTGCCAGCATCGTCTTGCCGGTGCCCGGCGGCCCGCTCAGCAGCAGGTTGTGCTCGCCGGCGGCGGCCAGTATCAGGGCCTCCACCGCCTGTGGCTGGCCGCGCACGTCGCGGAGGTCCAGATGGCCGGCCCCGCCGCCCCAGCCTGCCTCCTCGCCGAGGCGCTCAGATTCCTCACCGCGCGGGCGGGGCGCCGGCAGCGGGTCGCCAGGGCCGCCGCTCAACACGCGCGCGGCGCTTGAGAGGCGCTCGGCGACGGCCACGTCGAGGGACTCCATCAGTGCCGCCTCGCGCGCCCGCGCGCCCGCCAGCACGAGTGCCCGCAAGCCTTCCTCCTGTGCGGCCTGTGCGATCGCCAGGGTGCCGTGGCAGGGGCGCACCTCGCCGTCGAGCGAGAGCTCGCCGAACAGCGCATGGCTTTCCAGGCGATCGGGCGGGAGCTGGCCGGAGGCCGCCAGCACCGCGCAGGCGAGCGCGAGGTCGAGGCCGGGGCCGACCTTGGGGATGTCGCCGGGGGCGAGGTTGGCGGTGATCCGCCGCTCGGGGAACTCATACCCGGAGTTGAGGATCGCCGAGCGCACGCGGTCGCGCGCCTCGCGCACGGCGGCGTCGGCGAGGCCGACGATCGTGAACGACGGCAGCCCGGCGCGGATGTCCACCTCCACTGTCACCGCGCGCGTCTGCAGCCCCTCTATCGTGAAAGTACGCGCTCGCGCCAGCATGTTGCCTCCTTTGCTCGGACGTGTGAGAGTCGCCTGATGAGACGACTGTCCGCAAGTTAGGCCGCGCTTGGGACGGTACGCTCGCCCGGGTCGAAATGGCGCAACGCTTTCTGTTGCGCTATGATACTGCTATGCCCGTGAGCACAGCCGAGAAGGTGGTGGCCTTGAGCCACGATTTCCGCTCGCAACGGCGATTTGCCGAGCTGCTGGGCGTGAGTCCCGCGCAGGTGACTCGCTGGCGTCGAGGAAAGGGGATCGACGAGGCCAACGCCCAGCGGGTGGATCTGCTCGAGCTCGTGATGTCGAGCCTGTTGCGGTTGTACCCACCGGAGGCCGCGGAGCAGTGGTTGCACGGCGTCAATCCGCACCTTGGCGACCGCCGGCCGATCGATCTCGTGCGTGCCGGGCGCTCGCGAGAGTTGCTCGACGCGATCGCTCAGGAGCGCGCGGGCAGCTTCGCGTGACCCTCTGGCGCCTGGTCCCCTGGCGGGCGCAGGCGGCGCCGACGCAGCCCGGCGGCGCGCTGTGGTTCCCGCGTGAGCTGCAGGGCCTCGGCCGTCACGACAACCCCGATCGCT
>JBEKYV010000480.1:0-3101 GCA_049510515.1 Solirubrobacteraceae bacterium
GAGCGGAGCATAGAGCCGCCTGAGGCTGTGGGGGGTTCGCCGGGGACCGAGTGGTCTGAGGCTGCCCTGGGGGTGCCGAGCGTCGCGATCGAGCGGCTGCGGGACCTGCCGCCGGTGCTCGCGCGTCTGATCGTGGTGCGCCTCGCCGAGGAGGCTGCGGGCACGTACGTACCCCAAGCGGGCGCCCGCCTGGGCGAGATCCTCGCCCTCGCCGAGCGCGGCGGCCGCGCGGAGCTGCACGTCGGGGGCCTGGTGGGCGCCGTGATCGAGGACGGCCGCCTGCGCATGGTGAGGCTGCCGCCGCGGCGTTGAGGGGGGCGGGGGGCGTGGCCTGGTGCGGCCGCGGGCCTTGATGCGGTGGCGGGGGGCGTGGCTTGGTGCGGCCGCGGGCCTTGATGCGGTGGCGGGGGTGACCCGCTCACTTATATATGTACTTTTGGGGCGCCCTAACCAGATGAGACTGAGTCTTGTCATTGGGGGGGGCAGGCCTTGTGTATAACTTCTTTTCCACGCCTACCAGATGAGACTGAGTCTTTTCATTGGGGAGCGGGGCAGGGCTTGTGTATAACTTTTCACGCCCTAACCAAATAAGACTAAGTCTCATTCTTCTTTGGTTAGGGGTCAAAAAGAAAGACTCCAAACGACCCCGGCCCCCTCGTCGGCGCCTGCCCGGCCCCAGGCCCCTACACTCCCCCGCGTGGCCGTCATGCCCCCGGAGCGCCTCGCGCTCGCCGACCCGAGCCGTGCGTCCGCACGCACAGGCGGCGCTCCCGACCACGAGGCCGAGGTGGGCGAGGTGCTCGTCGACGCGGAGCGGCTGCGTCTGCGCGTGGCCGAGCTGGCGCGGGAGATCTCGCGCGACTACGCGGGCACCGACCGCCCGCTGCTGCTGGTAGGGGTGCTGAAGGGGGCGATGTTCTTCCTCTCCGACCTGATGCGCCTGATCGAGATCCCGGTGGAGGTCGATTTCATGGCGGTCGCCTCCTACGGCTCGGCCACCGATTCCTCGGGCGTCGTGCGCATCCTCAAGGATTTGGACGCCGCGATCGATGACCGGGATGTGCTGATCATCGAGGACATCGTGGACTCGGGGCTGACGCTGCAATACCTGCTGCGCAACCTCGGCTCACGCGATCCCCGGACGCTGGAGGTGTGCGCGCTGCTGATGAAGCCCGACCGCTCGAAGATCGGCCGTCGCAAAGCGGATCTCCCGCCTCGCTACGTCGGCTTTGAGATCCCCGACCGGTTCGTGATCGGCTACGGCCTCGACTACGCCGAGCGCCACCGCAACCTTCCCTTCGTGGCGGCGTTGGAGGTCGCATGAGACGCGGCGGGCATTGTCGACGGGTCGATTGGGAGATTGGCAGGCACTTGTCAGAGGTCGATCGTGGGACAGTTGGACACGGCTCGCGGCACCCTTGGACCCCCGGAAAATCCGAACCTTCGTGGTACGCTAGTCGGCTGGTGGCAGTGTTAGAGGGTGGCGGGGCCGGCCGCGGGCCGGCGAGCGGCGCTTCTCTTCTGCCAATCATGTCAGCCGGCACTTCGACACCAACGATCCAGCTATGAGCCGTTTCTTCAAGAACGCCGCGTTCCCGATCCTGATTGTGGTCGTGCTGGTGTTCTTCGTCATGAAGCTGTTCCCAACCGGCTCCAGCAACGCGCGGTCGCACTCCTACCAGACGCTGGTGACCCAGGAAATCCCGAAGGGCGAAGTCAAGTCGGTCGAGTTCAAGACCAAGTCCAACGCCCTCGAAGTCGAACTGAAGAACAAGGAAAAGTACGAAATCGGCTACGTCGACCAGGCTGCGCCCGAACTTTTCAAAAAGCTCGAAGCCGCCAACGTCCACTTCAACGTCGAAGCCAACAAGAGCAGCGTGATCCTGTCTCTGCTCGTCACGGTGTTGCCGATCCTGATCTTCGTCTTCATCTGGATCTTCCTGCTCAACCAGATCCAGGGCGGCGGCTCGAAGGTGATGTCGTTCGGCAAGTCCCGCGCCAAGCGGCTGTCGGCCGACTCCCCGAAGATCACTTTCCGCGACGTCGCCGGCGTTGACGAGGCGGTGGAGGAGCTGCACGAGATCAAGGAGTTCCTCGAGAACCCCAAGAAGTTCCAGGCGCTCGGCGCGCGCATCCCTACGGGCGTGCTGCTGTACGGGCCGCCTGGCACCGGCAAGACGCTGCTCGCCCGCGCCGTCGCCGGCGAGGCGGGCGTGCCGTTCTTCTCGATCTCCGGGTCGGACTTCGTGGAGATGTTCGTCGGCGTGGGCGCTTCGCGCGTGCGTGATCTGTTCGAGCAGGCCAAGCAGAACTCCCCCTGCATCATCTTCATGGACGAGATCGACGCCGTCGGGCGCCACCGCGGCGCCGGCCTCGGCGGCGGGCACGACGAGCGCGAGCAGACGCTCAACCAGTTGCTCGTCGAGATGGACGGGTTCGAGGCGAAGGACAACATCATCATGATCGCGGCCACCAACCGGCCCGACATCCTCGACCCCGCGCTGCTGCGCCCCGGGCGCTTCGACCGCCAGATCGCCGTCGACCGCCCCGACCGCAAGGGCCGCGCGAAGATTCTCGAAGTCCACACCCGCGGCAAGCCGCTGGCGAAGGTGATCGACATCGACGCGCTTGCCGGCCAGACGCCGGGCTTCACCGGCGCCGACCTGTCCAACCTGATCAACGAGGCCGCGCTGCTGTCGGCTCGCACGGGCAAGCGCGAAATCGGCCAGGAAGAGCTCGAGGAGGGGATCATGCGCGTGATCGCCGGCCCCGAGAAGAAGACACGCGTGATGAGCGAGAAAGAGCGCCTGATCACCGCCTTCCACGAGATGGGCCACGCGATCGTCGGCCACTACCTCGAGCACTCCGACCCCGTGCACAAGATCTCCGTGATCTCCCGCGGCCAGGCGCTCGGTTACACGATCTCGATGCCTCAGGAGGATCGTTTCCTGACGACCCGCGCGGAGCTCAACGACACGATGGCGATGACCCTCGGCGGGCGCGCCGCGGAGGAGATCGTGTTCGGCGAGATCACGACCGGCGCCTCCAACGACCTCGAGAAGGTGACCGCCACCGCCAAGCAGATGGTGATGCGCTTCGGC
>JBEKYV010000481.1:0-3099 GCA_049510515.1 Solirubrobacteraceae bacterium
TGCTGCGCGACGGATCGCTGGTGGCGGGGGTGGTGGGCGGTATCCACCACGCGACCAAGTCCCACCACCATCAGGGGGTGGATCGCCTGGGGGAGGGCCTGATGGTGAGCGCCACCTCCACGCTGGACGGCCTGCCCGAGGCGATCGAGCTAGATCCCGACGGCTCGCCGCGGGACGCTGGGCCGCGCTTCGTGCTGGGCGTGCAGTGGCACCCGGAGGCCGATGCGACCAGCCCGATCGTCGGCGCGCTGGTGGTGGCGGCGCGGGGCGAGGCAAAGGTCGCCGCGACAGCTGTCGCCGAAGGGGACGGCGCGAGCCGGACGGCGAGTGAGGTGGCGGGCGCGACTGCCGCCAGGCGCTGATCGGCGAAGGATCCGCCGCGCGGGATCGCCCGAGGCGGGACCCTATACTCCCCGCCCTGTGCGGAGGAGGAGGGCGATCAGAGCAACCGCCTGGGGTGTGGTGGTGGCGGGGGTGCTGGCGCCGGTGGTACGCCGAAAGGTGAGGGCGCCGCCGCTGGCGATGCAGACGCTCGCCTTCTGCGCGCCGGTTGGCCTGTGTGTCGCGGTGCGCCGCTCACGCACAAGGGACGTGGCGGTGTGCGGCCTGCAGATGTGGGCGTACGTGGCGGCCTACAAGTCGCCCCACGACAGGCCGGGCGAGCAGGAGCGCCGGGTGCATTTGGACTACCCGATCGTGATCGACCGGACACTCGGCCTCGGCGAGCTGCCGACGGTGCGGCTGCAGCACAGGCTGGCACGCGTCGGCCCGGACGGCCCGCAGTGGCGGAGGCTCGACAAGGTGCTGGTGTGGGCGCATTGGTCGTGGTTCATGGTGCCCCATGGCGCGCTCGTGTACATCATGCTGCGCCACCCCAAGCGCTTTGATCGCGCGGCGACGCTGACCTACGCGGTATTCGACATCGGCGCGATGATCTACTGGGTGCTGCCGACGGCCCCGCCCTGGTATGCCTCGGCAGAGCAAGAGCATGCGCAGAAGCACCGGATGATCGAGGTGCGGCGGATGATGGTCGAGTACGGCGAGATGTTCTGGCGTGACGGCTGGGGGCCCCTCTACAGTGTGCTTGGAGGCAACCCCCTGGCTGCGATGCCCTCGCTGCACTTCGCCACATCCGTGATGGCCGCGCTGCTGCTCAGCGAGAGCGGTCCGGTGGCCGGCGCAATTGGCTGGACGTACGCCGCGACATTGGGGTTCGCGCTGGTGTACCTGGGGGAGCACTACGTCGCCGACCTGATCGGCGGGACGGCGCTGACGGTGGCGGTACGTCACCTGGCGCCGCATGCCGCCCCGGCAGTGAGGCGCTGCGCACGCACGGTCGCGGCCTTGGAGGCAGGGGCGCACGGGGAAGCGATATGAGCGGTGGAGCCCGCGTGGGAGTGTGTGCCGGGGAGGCAAGCACGCAGGGGCGGGGCGGTGGGGCGTCGAAGGAGAGTGCAATGGCTGTGTTGCAGGCTGAGCCTGGATTGACTGATCCCGGGGTCGCACCGGCACCGGATGACGCATCGCCATGGCCCATCGCCGTCGCTCCGAGGGGTCACCCTACGGATGCTCCGTCGATAGGCCCTGGCTCGGTCCCCGGCACCGGATGCTCAGCCCGTTCTCAGTCAATCCAGGCTGAGCCGGTGGGCGCCGTGGGAGCTGACAGCAACCGGGTGGGCAGAGCGCCGACCCCCTCTGACGGGAGGCTTGCGGGCGTTCGCTCAGGCGGCAGGCTCGCGCACGTGCGCCCTGGGCGGATCACCGAGCGCCGGCGCACCGAGCGGCGGCCAAGCCACGAAGAGGTGCTGCGCGTACGGCTCACCGGCCGGCGGATGCTGCTGTTCGGAACCTTCGTGCTGGCGGCGCTGGCGTTCCTGTACTTCGTGCTGCCGCAGCTGGGCGGCGTGAAGCACACCTGGGACCGCCTCAACGAAGGCAACGCGTGGTGGATCGCGGTGGCGGTGGTCGTGGAGGTCGTCTCGATGGCAAGCTACATCGCGATCTTCCAGGGCGTGCACGTGGCGAAGGGCTCGCCGATCCAGTGGCGCCACAGCTACCAGATCACGATGGCGGGGCTGGCGGCGACGCGTCTGTTCGCCGCGGGTGGCGCTGGTGGGGTGGCGGTGACGGCGTGGTCGCTGCGGCGTTCGGGAATGGAGAGCCGCGAGGTGGCGCAGCGGATGATCGCCTTCCTCGTGCTGCTGTACGGGGTGTACATGGCCGCGCTGGTGGTGTGCGGCGTGGGCCTGTATGCGGGCGCGTTCCCTGGCCCGCACCCGTTTGCGATCACGATCGTCCCGGCGATCATCGGCGCGGTGGGCCTGGTGGCGATCGCCGTACTGGCGCTTCTGCCGCCCGACTTGGAGCAGCGTCTGAGCCGGCTGGAGCCCGGGCGCAAAACGCGGCTGGGCCGGCGGGTGGTGCACCTGCTGGGAAGGTTTGCGACGGCCACGGCGGCGGCATCGGACGGGGCGCGCTTTGCTCTGCAGAAGCTGCGCCACCCGGAATGGGCGCTGTTGGGAGTGATCACGTGGTGGGTGTTCAACGTGGCGGTGTTGTACGCGTGCTTCCGCGCCTTCGGGGAAGCGCCGCCGGTGGCGGTGCTGGTGCAGGCGTACTTCGTGGGGATGCTCGCCAACCTGCTGCCGTTGCCCGGCGGCATCGGCGGCGTGGACGGCGGGATGATTGGCGCGCTGGTGGCCTTCGGGGTGGGCGGTGGGCTGGCGTTGATCGCGGTGTTGACGTATCGCCTGCTGGCCTTCTGGCTGCCAAGTATCCCCGGCGTGATCGCCTACTTCCAGCTGCGCCGCACGGTGGGCCACTGGGAGATGCTCGGTGAGCCGGCCCAGATGCCGGTCTCGGCAGCGTGATCGAGGAAACGCTCTACGATCTCCGTGGAGGGTGCCTCGCCAGCCTCTGACAGATAGTCTACAGACGGAAAGCTGTAAGAATTTGAGGGGGACTAGAGAGGATTGGGGGCCACCCACCGTCGTGGACCGCCTCCGCCAAACGCCGGCCCGTTGACCACTACCAGCACCGGCTTTGACGTATCCAGCATCGCGGAGAACCGCTCTCCGAGCGTCGACCCGCTGCGCGACG
>JBEKYV010000482.1:0-3081 GCA_049510515.1 Solirubrobacteraceae bacterium
GAACGGATCTGGCATGGGATGCTGATCGCCGCCGCGTTCATCACCTTGGTGGGGGCGATCGACGACCGCTTCGAGCTGCCGCCTTTGGTCAAGCTCGCCGGGCAGGTCATCGCCGCGCTGATCGTCGTGCACTACGGGATCGTCGTCGAACTGATCACGCTGCCGTTCGTCGGCGCTTTGCACTTCCCCAACGCCGGCGGGGCGATCACCGTGGTCGGGCTGGTGGCGCTGATGAACGTCGTCAACTTCTCCGACGGCGTCGACGGCCTCGCCGCGGGGGTCTGCGCGATCGTGGCGCTCGCGCTCGCGGTGATCGCGTTCGACCTCGAACGGTGGCCCTCCGGCGTGCTCGCCGCGTTGATCGCCGGCGCCTCGCTGGGCTTCCTGCTCTACAACTTCCCGCCCGCCTCGAGCTTCATGGGCGACTGCGGCGCCAACCTGCTGGGGCTGCTGATGGGCTGCCTCACGGTCGAGGGCGCGGTCAAGACCGAGGTCGTGCTCTCGTTCGTGCTGCCCTTGATTCTGCTCGCGGTGCCGTTCCTCGACACAACCTTTGTGGTTCTGAAGCGTTTGAAGTACCGGCGCCCAATCTATGCCTCCGACTCCGAGCACTTCCACCACCGCATGGCCCGCATCGGCTTCTCCCGCCGGCGCACGATCGCCTACCTGTACGGGTGGACGCTGCTGCTGGCCGGCTTCGCGCTGGCGCTGCGCTTCGTCCCCTACAGCGACCACAAAGGCCACCTCTACCTCGGCTGGACGCTCGTGATCGTCGCGCTCGCCCTGTTCGTCGCGGTCGCCTCGGTCTACCTCGTGTTCGTGCTGGAGATCCTCAAGTTCCGCCGCCTCGATGCGATCCGCCTGCGCCGGCTGCGCCCCGCGGCCACGCCCGCGCAGATCGAGCAGGACGTCACGCAGGACTTCGAGACGGGCGAGTTTCAGAAGATCGGCTCGTGAAGCGGCTGCGGGTCATCCTCGGCGCGTGTGCGCTGCTGGTGGTGCTGGCGTTGCCGGTGGGCTCCTCGGCGCTGGTCGTCGGCATCGGCGAGCAACACACTCCCATGTTCGGCGACCCTCGCTTCAAGGCGCTCTCGATCCGCTACGCCCGCCTCTCGATCGGCTGGAACGCGCTCACCAGCCGCTCCGAATCGCGGGCGATCGACACCTGGCTGCGCGACGCCCGCGCCGACGGGGTGCACCCGCTGGTCTCCTTCGAACACTCCTGGCTGCCCCACCGCCATCACCAGCTGCCGAGCGCTTCGCAGTTCGCCCACCAGTTCCGCACGCTGCACGCGCGCTACCCGTGGATCACCGACTTCGCGGTGTGGAACGAGGCCAACTACTGCGGGCAGCCCACCTGCCACTCCCCGGGGCTGGTCGCGGCCTACTACACCAGGGCGCGCGCAATCTGCCCTTCGTGCAACGTGCTCCCCTCCGAGCTGCTCGACGTGCCGGGGATGGTCGCATGGGTCGATCAGGTACGCCGCTCGCTCGGCTACGAACCGGGGATCTGGGGCCTGCACAACTACATCGGCGCCAACCGCCTTTCCACCGCCTCGACCAAGGCGCTGCTGAGCGCCACGCACGCGCAGATCTGGTTCACCGAGACGGGCGGCGTCGTCGCCCGCCACAACCACTCCCGCCACGACTTCCCCGAATCCCCCAGCCACGCCGCGCAGGTGACCCGCTTCGTCTTCAACCGCCTCGTCCCGCTCTCCTCGCGCATAAAGCGCGTCTACCTCTACCAGTGGAACGCCGGCTCAAATCGCCGCGAACCCTGGGACTCCGGCCTGATCGGCCCCCACGGAACCGCCCGCCCGGCCTTCTGGGTGCTCGTGCAGCAGCTCCACACGTTAGGGCAGCTGCCGGCCACGGCCGCGGCGGAAGCACTGTTCGCCACGGCGGCGCGGGCCCGGGGCTGAGAAAGGCAAAAAAGGGGAGGATTAGGAGGGGGCTGTAGCTGAATGGTCGGCGCGCCCGAGAGGGGCAGTGGCCGAATCCCCGACGCGGTCGCAAAGGACGTACGCCCCGGCCGGCGAACGTTGAGATTGTGTTGTTCTTGCGCTCAGGCGCCAGCGCGCCGGCAAGTGCCCCGTTTCTGCCTGTAGGCTTACCTGCGCGCAGTGCAACGGCTGCTGGGAGCCGAGGCGATATGGGACGTTCTGAAGAAAAACCCGACCACGGCGGGCCCCGCCGTGTCCTGATCCTCTCGGCCGACGTCGGCGAGGGGCACGCGGCCGCTGCCCGCGCGCTGGCGCAGCAGATCGAAAACTCGCCCGAGCCGGCCGAGGTCACCGTGATCGACGGCCTCGCCGCGATGGGGCGCGTGCTGCGTCAGGTCGTGCAGGACGGCTACCGCGTGCAGCTGCGCTTCCTGCCCTGGAGCTACTCGCTGGTGTACTGGATGCTCGAGCACGTGCCGCCGGTGCGCTGGCTGACCCGCTGGCAGCTGCGGCTGTTCGGCGCCCGCCCGCTGGCGCGGCGGATCGCCGAGTACGACCCCGACGTGATCGTCTCCACCTACCCCGCCGTCACCGTGGTGCTGGCAAGGCTGCGCCGCACCGGCGCGGTGGGCTGCCCCACGGTGGCCACGATCACCGATCTGACCGGCCTCTTCTTCTGGGCGCAGCCGGGGATCGACATGCACCTCGTGATGTACGGCGAGTCGATGCCCTCCGTGGAGCGGATCGCGGGCGAGGGCTCCGCGCGCCTGGTCGCGCCGCTGATCTCCGCCGAGTTCCTGCAGCCGCGCTGCCCGCTGGAGTCCCGGCGCGCGCTGGGGCTGCCCGAGGAGGGCCGCATGGTCGTCGTCTCCGGCGGCGGCTGGGGCGTCGGCGACGTCGAGGGCGCCGTGCGCGAGCTCTGCCGCGTCGGCGAGGTCTCGAGCATCGTCTGCCTCGCGGGGCGCAACGAGCAGCTGCACAAGCGGCTCTCCACGACCTTCGCGCGCGAGAAGCGCGTGCACGTGTACGGCTTCACCGACGCGATGCCCCAGCTGCTGGCGGCCGCCGACGCGCTGGTGCACTCCACGGGAGGCGTCACCTGCCTGGAGGCCAAGGCGACGGGGACGCCGGTGGTCTC
>JBEKYV010000483.1:0-3081 GCA_049510515.1 Solirubrobacteraceae bacterium
AGCAGACCCGGGCGACCGCTTCGGCGTGCCCACGGTGCTGGTGCAGCATCCCCGGGGCGAGGTCCTTTGAGAACGGCGTCTTGCTGAAACCGAAATGGGCGCGCAACCGGTCGATGCTCATCCTGAATCCTCCTCGTGCTGATCGTGTTCGGGATCGCCGCCGTCGGCGGCGCTCGCTTCGCTGTCTCCGAGCGTGCGGTAGTCGATCCGGCGCTCGAGCTGCTCACGGCGGCGCGCCTCGATCAACCCCAAGTAGTCGATCCCCGTCGCCTTGGGCTCCTGCTCGGCGCCGGGGTCCGCGCTCGCGCGCGGGTGAACGTGCCGGCGGATCTGGCGCGGGACCGCCATACCCATCGAGCGTCCCTGGAAGCGAACCTCGACACGCTCCATGTCGAGCGGGTCGAAGATCAGCTCCACCCGCCGGCGCGCGAGCGCGGGGTCGATCTCGTAGTGGTTGCCGTGAACGGTCACGGTCGCCTGCCTGGTCGCGGTCCGCTGCTCGGCCCACAGGAACGCCTCACGAACGAGATCCTCTGAAGGCAGCGCCGGTGCTCCGGCGCAGAGGAACCGCTCGATCGGCGCCTGCCCGGTCTCTGAGTGCACGCGACGGTGGTAGACCTGCTCAACCCATGCGCTGAACAGCCGGTTCAGCTCGTCGAGGTCAGCGACCCCACCACGCGCGTTGATCTCGACCAGGAACTGTCCGCGAACGGTCGCGAACACCCGCTCGATCTTCCCGCGCCCCTGCGGCCGTCCCGGCCGGCTGTGCACCAGTCTCGCGCCGAGGACCGCGCAGCAGCGCAACAGCTGCCCCGACACGAACGGGCTGCCGTTGTCGACGTAAATCCCGTCCGGCACCCCGCGTGCGGTCAGGCCTCGGCGCAGCGCGCCTTCCAGCCGCAGCACATCTTCGCGGGTGCCCCACCGATACCCCGGCAACAGCCGGCTGTGATCGTCGATAAAGCAGAACAGGATCGCCTTTCGCGCAGCGACCACCGGGCCGTGCAAGGCGTCGCCGATCCACAGCTCGTTCGGTCGCTGCGCCTCGAACCGGCCCAACGCGACCGCCTGTCCGGACGGGCGGACGTTCAGGCCGACCCTGACGAAGTGGCGCTGGATCGTGCGCTCCGCCGGACCGGACCCCTCCCGCTCACCGATGATCCGCACGATCTGCGCCGCGGTCCTCTCCGGCGCTTCACGCTTCAGCGCCACCGCCAACTCCAGCAACCCCTGATCGGTGCGTGGCACCCCCTCGCGCGCTGCCGGGACGAGCGCTTCGAATCCGCCCTCACGCCACGCCCGCACCCACCGGTCCAGCGTCACGCGCGAGACCCGCACCCACTCACCCCACGGCGTCAGATGCTCGCGCGCGGCGAGCTCACGGACCGCCAGCCCCCGCTGTCCTGGCGACATCGACGCTACGTCTCTGACCATCGAGTAACGAAATAGGCCGACATCCCGGCGACGATCGGCGTCCATCAGCGCCCCCCTTTCAGATTCAGAAGCTCGCTCACGCTGACCGCGCACGATCGCCGCTCACGGCGGCCGGATCCAGGGCACGCTCGTGCACAACAACCCGCCGCCCGACAGCGAACTCGCGATCTGCCACGGCGAACGTGCCCCGAGCGACAACACGGCCGCCCGCCCGCACCGCCCGATCGCCTCCACCACAGCCCCGATCCCGTCGCCCTCCGGACGGCCAACCGCCAGCGCCGGATCGAGCTCGAACGCCCAGCCGACGAAGTGCTCGCAGATCCGCTGCGCCAGCAGCCTCGCCCGGCGCAGCCAGCCACGAACCGTCGACTCCGGCAACCCAAGCTCCTCAGCGATCCGCCTGTGATCAACCCCCGCGGCAGCCAACACCAGCGCGCGGCCGATCACCTCCACCGCATCCAGCCGCCGGCACAAGCACGAACACGGCAACAACACATGCCAGCGGCCGCACCCGCGACAACACGCCCGCCGCGGCCGCAGCCAGACCAGCTCAGGCGGACACCCGCCCGCGACCCGCACCGGCCGGCACCGAGCCCACCCCCGCGGCGCCACCCGCGACCCGCACCCCGGACACGCCAACACGCCAGCCGCCAACTGACCCTCGACCAGCACGGGATCCGCAACTACGATCAGCAGCGTCGGTGCTCCGGCATCTGACCAGGAGGGCCCTCCCGGCGATCACCACGAACACGCGGGAGGGTCCTCGCACGTTCAACACCAGATCATCCCCCCACCGCGCCCAAACCGGCGCGGCTCCACATCTGTTAGGCGCCGCTGGTTTCCGGCATCGCGGTGGCGTTCTGGGCGCGGGGTATCGGGAACGGCGCGATGCAGGGGGACGATCCCGGGTCCGATCCTTGGGAAGGCGCGGGCCGGCGGATCGAGTCGCGAGCCGGGCCGGGCCTAACGGCGCCCTACGGGCGTGGGTGGCGGTAGGCGTCGGGAACAGCGGCGGTGAAGGGGACGGGGCCCGGGGGCGTGGTCGTGCGTCGCGCGTTTGTGACCGCTTCGCTTTCGTGTTGATCGCTCGCCCACGATGGGTGGCCGAGGCCCGCGGGGCCATGCTGGTGGGCGAGCGCGGACGGGCGAGCGATGCGACCCACTCGCGCGTAGCGGTCGCGGGTTAGGCGCCCGGCGCGGTGGCGGTCCAGAGTTGCGCGGGCCGGCCGCGCTGACCCGCAGCCAGATCAGCCAGACCCTCCAGCCACAACCAGCCCGCCGTGCCAACCCGCAGCCAAGCCCCCGGACTTTGTGCCCGGCGGGCGACCAAGGCGCCGCGCGATCACGCGGTGCCAGCCCGCGGCAGCCTGACGCAGCGCCTCGCCGATCACGGCCTTCAACAGCGCGAGTCAGCCTCCGCGTGCCGAAATCAAGCGGCGCTCAACAACCATGATCACGCCGAACGACGCCAAGCCCCCGACACGTCGTCAAAACGAGTGACGCCTAACACGCGGCCAGGGACGGGCGGCCGCACGAGGACTGGATGTGGCTGTGCTTGCTCGAGCTGTGGCGGCGGTGGTGGCCCGAACGGGTGTGTGTCGAGTTCCTCGGCGACAAGATCCAGGCGGGCTACGACGCGCTCGAGCG
>JBEKYV010000484.1:0-3070 GCA_049510515.1 Solirubrobacteraceae bacterium
GCCCGGCCGGCGCGCAGCTCAGGCGGCTTCTGGCACGACCGCCGAGAGCGCCCGGCCCACCGCGTGCCGTGGACCAAGCAGACACCCCGGGACCACGAGCGGCTATGGGCCGAATGCGAACACCTCAGCGGCTGGCACCCAACACCAACCGCGGCCCACTCAGACCTATAAGGAGACCCCAATGGCTCACTACAACGCAAGCGTCGATACGTCGCGTCCGCCGGATGAGATGTTCGCCTACCTGAGCGACTTCTCGAGCACCCAGGAGTGGGACCCGGGCGTCATCGAAGCTGAGCGCCTCGGCGACGCACCGGTTCGCAATGGGACCGAGTTCCGGCTTCTGGCCAGCTTCCTCGGCCGAAAGATCCCACTCACCTACCGCATCGTCGAGTACGACCCACCAAGCGCCGTCACATTTCGCGGCGAGAGCTCAACCGTCGTCTCGCTGGACCGCATCACCTTCGAGCCTTCCGACAGGGGCACACGAATCACCTATGACGCGGATCTCGCTCTGAAGGGGCCGTTCAAGCTCGCCAGCCCGTTGCTCGGGATCGCTTTCAAACGAGTCGGCGCTCGCGCGCTCGCCGGTCTACGCACGACGCTCGAAGCGGCCCACTGAGCAGCACTCCTGGTCACGAGACGTCCCAGAACGAGGCACGGCGAGGCGAGGCGAGCGCTTCCGCATCGCCCGGCCGGTCGGTTAGGGGCCGCGCCGCTGCTGCCAAGACGCCGCCAGCCGCCTGTAGAGTGTGCCCAGGATGAGCTTCCGAGCGACGACGACCGCGTTTGCGATCGCCCTGGGAACGGTCGCGATGAGCGGCGCCACAGCGAGTGCCGACGGCGGGTCCAGCCCCCAGATCCGAGCCGTCTACCGCAGCGTCCTGACCGCCGAGTACTTCGGCCCGGCCAGCGCTGTCTGCTCTCGCCTGACCGCCAGCGGCATCCACTCGTTCACGGCGGGCGGCCAGGGCACATGCAGACACGCATTCGATGCCCTGCAAAACGTGCTGCGGCACAAGACCCCCGCGGTCGACGACTCCGGCTTCACGGCCCGCCAATGGCGTACAGAGGTCGCTCAGGTCATGGCCCACCTGAAGCTCAGCATCCACGGGGCACACGCCACCGCGATCGGTCCCAGCGGAATCCCCGGTCAGAGCACCCTCGTCAGGGTCAACGGCCGGTGGCTCTTCAGTAGCTACCCACCCAGCATTGAGCCGTAACAGCGTCGCACGCGGCGCCGGGCACCGCGGCCGGCCACACTCCCGCGGCTCGGCGCCGCTTCCCCAGGTGCCCTGTCTGGCGTGGTCTGTTGGAGGACGCGGTCGGGTGGGGGCATGGCCTGGTGGGGGACGTGGTCAGCGGGATTTTGTGGATATCCGTTTCTCCCTCATAGGTAGACGAGCGCATGCAGGCGTACCTCCGGGCAGCCGGTAGCGGTTGTCGGCGACCAGCCGGTAGATCTTCGCCGCCATCCACGAGATCCCCGGCAGCAGCATCGTGCGGGCGGCGACCTTCGAAATCCGTCCAGCGGTGCTCAGTATTGCGGCGATCGCCTCGTGTCCCGAGCTGACCGTGCCATCGATTTCAATCCACTGCACGGCATCGATCGCCTGCTCTTCGGTGATCCCCAGCTCACCAAGATCGGCGTGCTGCCACGCGACGATATCCGCATCCGGCCCCACCCTCTCCAGGGTGCGCGCGCAGCTCGTGCAGAACGAGCAGTCCCCGTCGTAGAGGAACACCGGCCGCGCTCGACGGCCGTCTTGCGTGTGTCCCTGTCTCGCGCTACCCCCTGCCTTTTCGGTGGGACGGCCCATCTCAGTTCCACGATTCGCTGAGCAGTCGATCGAACGCGAGTCCCAGCACCTGAGAGCGGGTCAGTTCGCGGTGCTGCACCGCGATGAAGTTGGTGCCGACGAACAGCGCGAACACCAGCATGCAGCGGACCTCGACGTCGTTCTCATCCACGCAGAACGCTCCGAAGAGCGTGCGCATATACGCCATACGCCGGTTGTCGACCCGACTCAGTCGCTCGGCGACGTTGTTGTCGTGGCGCGACCAGTCCCGAAGCGCCAGCTCCACGGCAAACAGATCGGCCGCGAGCAGCTTGGCCGAGGAGGCCAACTCGCACAGCTGCCGCAACTTGGCGCGGGGGTCGGCCTGCTGGCTCTCGACGCGTGCGATGACATTGTCGACCACAGCCTTCTCCCAGGTGTCCAACATCTCCTCGAGCAGCGCCCCGCGATCGGCGAAGTGCCAGTAGAAGCCGCCCTTGGACACACCCAACGACACCGCCAGCGCCTCCACCCGCACGGCATCCGGGCCTCCTGCCGCCAGGGCCTGCAGCGCCGCGTCGATCCATGCGCCGCGTGGGGTCCGGACATTCGCCATACGGTACCGTATGGATATTAGCCTGATCGCTTGCATATGTCAATACGGTGCCGTATAGGCACGCATGCAACCTCGCTGGCCGACCGGCTACCAGACGATTTGCGCAACACGGCGAACGATCTGGATTTTCGCCACCTGCCTTTCGTGCCCCTCTATCGCACCGACGTCGAGCTCGCCGCGGAGCTGTCCAACCAAACCGTGCACGCCGTGATGCACTTGGCGTGGGTCGATCAGGGCGAAGGTCGCTACCAAGGGCAGATGGCCGTCTACGTCAAGACGCGCGGTCTGTTCGGGACGGGGTACATGGCGCTCATCAAGCCATTCCGCTACTGGGTCGTTTACCCGGCGCTCATGCAACAGATCGAGCGAGCGTGGACGCGGCGGTACGATACGACCGCCAAGCCGACGTAGCTCAGCTGGTAGAGCAATCGCCTTGTAAGCGATAGGTCGCCGGTTCGATCCCGGCCGTCGGCTCTGGCCGTTTCGGCACCTGCCAGTTTGGCGCACCCGCCAACCCAGGGCGCCAGCTCAGTGCAGCAGGTGTTCGAGGATGTTGCCGACTTCGTGCACAACCGTCCCGACCAGCGAGCCCGACTGTTCGCCGCCCGAGGATTCCGAGCCGCTCGATTCACTCGACCCACTCGAGGAGCCGCTGCTGCCCGAGCTTTCCGAGCCCGTA
>JBEKYV010000485.1:0-3062 GCA_049510515.1 Solirubrobacteraceae bacterium
CAACCGGAACGCCTTCGCTCGTGGGAACCGTGGTCGCGGCGGTCACGAACGTGTTCGGGTCGATCCCGACGGGCTGGCTGGAGGGGAGCGCCGACAGCGGGTTGGTCGCCGACGGTTCGACGCTGTGGACGAGCAGACCGATGCCGGGGTTGTCGCCGGCCTGGCGTTGCAGCGTGTAGAGGTCGCTGCCCGCGCCGGTGCTCATCACGAACGGGTGGCCCTGGCCGTCGTCGTTGGTGTCGTCGGTCGGGCAGTAGCCGGGGTTCTGCTCGAGCGCTTTGCCCTCGGCGACCCACGTCTTGCCGTTGTCGGTCGAGCGGGCGACCGTGATCGCCTCGTCGGCGTCCTTCGGCCGGTAGTCGAAGTAGCCGGTCAGCGAGCCGTCGGCGTTGCGGACGACGTCGGGGAAGTAGTAGGGCGAGAACGGGAGCTTCGTGCCGGCCGGCTGGGAGACGGGAGTGCCCGTCTCGTTGGCGCTCTCTTCGGTGTTGCAGTAGCCGGAGAGCGGGCCGGGCGTGCCCGCCACACCGCTCGGGTACGGCGGCACTTTCGGTTCTTCCGCGCCCGGGTAGACGGCGACGTTGGGCTCGCTGACGCCTGTGAGCGTCGTTTCGGGGCCGCCGAAGGCGAAGGTGGGCAGCAGATCGGAGCTCGGGTATTCGCCGCCCGCGGAGTTGCCCTGCGAGGTGTTCCACGGCCCGCCTTCGATCGTGTCCACGACCGGGGCTTCCGGCGTATAGGTGGTGCCGCCCGCCGTGGCCAATGGGGCCAGCACAAGCGTCAGGGCGAGGGCGCCGCCCCCGCAGAGCACGAACAGGACACGTCGAAGAGCGTTGAAGCGGCGCACAGGATCTCCTCCATCGGGAACTTGACGCCGGGGCTTCTACCACAGGAAGTCGGCCGCGCCCAAGGCGCGTCACGCAATGTTCACGAGATCGGAGCCATCGTCACGGGATCTTCACGAAATCGCGGCTCGGTTCGGCACATCCCGGCTTCCTCAGACCGAGTCAGGAGGACCGCAACGGCGGGGTGCGAAAGGCTAGCCAAAATCGCCGCGCCCGCAAAATGTCGATTCCGCGGGGATCTATTCGACGTATGGTCAGAGCCGGGTAGAGCCTCCGCGATACGAGGCCGGCGACCAACCACAACCACGAGAAGGAGCAGCGCGATGCGATTCATGATGATCATGATCCCCAGCCCCAAAGCACAGGAGGACTGGAGCCCCAAGCCTGAGGACGTCAAGGCGATGAGCAGGTACAACGACCAGCTCAAAGAGGCCGGCGTGCTGCTGACGCTCGACGGCCTGCAGGAGACCGGCAAGGGCGCGCGCGTCGGGTTTGCCGGCGGCAAGCCGCGGGTCACCGACGGTCCGTTCCCGGAGGCGAAGGAGGTGATCGGGGGCTACTGGATGATCGACGTACCCTCCAAGGAGGAGGCCGTGACGTGGGCCACACGCTGCCCGGGGGCCGACGGCGACACCATCGAGGTCCGCCAGGTGTACGAGATGACGGACTTCCCGCCGGAGGTGCAGGCGGCCGCGGCGGGGTAGTGCTTCCTGGCTGGCCGGTCCCACACTGGCCGGTCAGCCAGTATGATTTGCGAACCCCCTCGGCGAGAACGGAGGTTCTCATGGCAACGGCAGAGAGCGGCGTGCAGAGCGTCGACGTGGACAGCCTCGACTTGGACGAGGTGCTGGTGACCGAGAGCCCGCTGTGGGAGGAGGGCCCACCGCACGAGCTGTTTGCGCGTTTGCGCCGCGAGTGCCCCGTGCACTTCACCAAGAAGATCACCGAATTCCCCGAGGAGGCCGGCTTCTGGTCGATCACGACCGCCGACGACGTGCTCGCGGTGAGCCGCGACTGGAAGACGTTCTCCTCCGAAAAGGGCGGCATCACCGGCGTCAACGCGGTGTTCCCGCTGGAGCTGGTGCAGGCGATGTTCATCGGCATGGACCCGCCCAAGCACGACCGCATCAAGGCGCTCTTCCAGGCCGGTTTCACGCCCAAGCGGATCGCCGCACACGAGCCCACGATCCGCGAGATCGTCGCGCGCGTGCTCAATGGGGTGGAAGGCCGGGAGACATGTGATCTGGTCAATGACGTCGCCCAGCCGGTGGTTGCCCGCGTGATCGGCAGCTTCATGGGCATCTCCGAGGAGGAAGACGTCGCATGGGCTCGGCTGATGAACTCCACGCTCGGCGCCAACGACCCCGACCTCAACCCCGAGGGCATCGAGGGCGCAATCGCCAACGATGTGCCGGAGATCTTCGCGCGCTGCGGCAAGATGATCGCCGAGCGGCGCGAGCACCCGACCGACGACCTGACGAGCGTGCTGGTGCACGCCGAGATCGACGGGGAGCGCCTGGAGGAACACGAGATCGTGATGGGCTTCTTCCTGCTGGTGGCAGCCGGCAACGACTCCACCAAGGCGACCTACTGCAGCGGGATGCGCGCGCTGATGGAAGACCCTGGGCAGCGCCGGCAGCTGCTCGATGACCCCTCACTGGTCCCGAGTGCCGTGGAGGAGTCGCTGCGGATGTTCCCCGCGTTCGCCCACTTCCGCCGCACCGCCACCTGCGACACCGAGGTCGGCGGCCAGCAGATCAAAGAGGGTGAGAAGGTGATGATGTGGTACCCATCCTCCAACCGCGACGAGACCCGCTACGAGAACCCCAACGCCTTCGACGTCACGCGGAACCCCGAGCACCAGGCGTTCGGCGCGGGCGGCCGGCACTTTTGCCTCGGCACTGCCCTTGCGCGCATGGAGTTGCGGATCCTGCTCGAGGAGACGCTGCGCCGCTTCCCAACGATGGAGATGGTAGGGCCGCCGACGTTTGTGCAGTCGCCGTTCCTCAACCAGCTCAAGACGCTGCCGGTGCGGCTGCGGGCGGCATAGACCTCACAGCAGGCTCGCCGGACGAGTTCCCGACACCGACGCCGCATTTTGCGCCATCGGCTATGATCGTGGTATGCCGATTGCCCTTCCGCTTGTCACCCGGCGTGAGATCGTGCGCGAGTACCGACCCGACGAGACCGTCACGGTTGACTCCGGGGTCCGCGCGC